>DNXA01000080.1 GCA_003506065.1 Actinomycetota bacterium | reverse complement strand
ATCGCGGTCGCACTGGCCCACCGCGGGCACCAGGTTCACCTGACCACCACCGATCCCGCAGCCCACGTCGAGCAGACCTTGCACGGCGCCGTGGATAACCTGCGCGTGTCACGCATCGACCCCATCGCGGCCACTGTGGAATACCGCGAGCGCATCATGGCCACCAAGGGCAAGCACCTCGATGCCACCGGTCGCGCGGCCCTGCATGAGGATCTGCTTTCACCTTGCACAGAGGAGGTCGCGGTGTTCGGCCAGTTCTCCAGGGTGATCCACTCTGCTCGGCACGAGTTCGTCGTTGTGGACACCGCACCTACCGGCCACACGCTGCTGCTGCTGGACGCGGCCGGCTCCTACCACCGCGACATCGTGCGCCAGATGGGCGACAGCGGTTCCTACCGAACACCGATGATGATGCTCCAGGACCCAGAACTGACCAAGGTCATCCTGGTCACTCTGCCTGAGCCAACACCGGTGACCGAGGCGCGAGTCCTGCAGGACGACCTCATGCGCGCAGGCATCCACCCGTGGGCATGGGTCGTGAACACGTCGTTGGCTGCAGCGCGGCCGCAGTCAGCATTCCTGCGTTACCGCGCAGCGGCCGAAGCCCAGCAGGTATCGATCGTGGAATCACTTGCAGACCGGGTCGCGATCGTGCCGCTGCAGAGCCTGGAACCGGTCGGCAATGAGCGACTCACTGCGTTGACTGCCGATCCGGTCTCGGTTGCCTAATCTGCCCCAGCAGACGCCGTGAACCAGGCTTTACCGGTGCACGAGTTGATCAGGAAGGATGAGCGGGCGATGGCTGCTACTTGTGCCGCGAGTGGCCGGCCTGTCAAGATCCGGCAGTGCGCATCTTCCCCCGGGTGAGCGTCATGCTTGCCGTCAGTGCCCTGGCGATTTTCGGGCTTGTCGTGCCTGCCAGTTCTGCCCCGTCCCCGCGGCCTGCCGCTGTGAAGGCCTGTGTTCCGGGGCCGTGGGCCCAATGCCAGGGAGCGACTCTCACGGGCAGTCTTAAGGGGGCAGACCTCTACAAAATCAACCTGACGAACGCCACTTTGAACCGCGTCGACTTCACCAATGCGATTCTCACCAAGGCCAAGATGGCGGGCACCATGGACAACGGTTCCACCTGGGCCGGCGCCGGTCTGCAGGAAGCCCAGATCTCGCGCATGCGCTTCTCGGCTTCACCAGACGCACCGTCGTCTTTCGCGCGTGTGAAGTTCACCGGTGCAACGTTTCTGGACGTCCAGTTCTCCGGCGTCGATCTCACGAAGGCGACCTTCGATGAGGCACTGCTGAACAACAGTGGTTTCGCCGACCTCACCCTGAGTCCCGCTGTCCTCAAGGGGGCCAGGTTCACGGGCGTCGCCTCGTTCAGCAGGGTCACGATGAAGGAGATCACTTTGGCCGGCGCCGGGAAGGTGGCCTTTGTGTTCGACTCTTCGAATCTCTCCCGGGCGAATCTGGCCGGGCTGACCATCGTGAATACCCACCGATCCAGCCTCGGGGAGGCGAACCTGACGGCCGCTGACATGTCCAAAGGCGACCACGAGCGGGCGAAGTTCGACGGTGCCGCGATGGCCCGCGTTGACATGAGCCATTCCAAGAGCCAGGGCGCGTCCTTCCAGCAGGCGAATTTGGCGAAAGCAGACCTGAGGGGTACAGACCTCAGGGGGGCCGACTTCAGGGGTGCGGACATGACCGGGGCAGATCTCCGGGGAGCGAACCTCGAGGGCGCGCTGTTCTCCTACGCCACGCTCACTGGCGTGAAATGGACTGATAGTGACCCTGACACCGAGACGATCTGCCCGAACGGCGAACTGGGTCCCTACCCCTGCTGGATCGAGATGCCCGACAGCAACCCTGCCTAGTAGCCACGTGCCGCCGAGTCGGTGTCTGCAACTCAACGGCGTGAGGGGCATTGGGATCTCACGATTTCAATCGCACTTCAACAGGACCGCAGGCGACGTCAAGCTGTGCAGATGCAAAACCTCTGTGGCCGTGGCGAGACATCTCGGACGCTCATGTCAGTCTGGGTCCGCTGGCAGTTGCGCGTAGTGCCGTCCGCGCGCGAGGAGAACTATGGATGCGAAGGCACCGGCGATGAGTGAGGCCACGAGGACTGCGAGCTTGGCGTCAGCGAGTAAGGCGGTTCCCTCGTAGGCAAGTTCTGCGATCAAGAGCGCAACGGTGAATCCAACTCCGGCAAGTACGCCCACTGCGGCAACGTCAGCCCAGGTGATTGTTGGGGCGAGCGAGGCGCGCGTAAATCGAGCGAGTAACCATGCTGTGCCGGCTATGCCGATTGGCTTTCCGACGACAAGCCCGAGCGCTATGCCTAGGGCGATGGGGGTGGTGAGGGCGTCCAGAATGTTGATCCCTGCAAGTGGGATCCCTGCGGCTGTTAGGGCGAATATGGGCACTGCAATGCCAGCACTGAGTGGGTGGATGCGGTGTTGGATTCGATCGGCAGGTCCTTGATCTTCTCCACTGTCGGGGCGAGCTCGGGTGAGCAGTCCCAGTGCTACTCCGGCCAGTGTGGCGTGCACACCGCTGGCATGCATGAAGCCCCAGGCCAGTAAAGCGACTGGCACGTATAGCCACCAGGCGGTGATGCGGAGATGTTGCGCCCAGGCGTAGGCAGCCAGGCAGGCTAGCGATGCGGCCAGCCAGGTGAGGGATACGTGGTCGGTATAGAACACGGCGATGACGGTGATCGCGCCGAGGTCGTCGACAACTGCCAACGTGAGTAGAAATGCCCGTAGTGCCACCGGCAGTCGACGGCCCACGATCGCAAGTACGGCCAGGGCGAATGCGATGTCGGTAGCCATGGGGATGCCCCAGCCGGTGGGAGACCCACCTGAACTCCATTCATTGATGACTATGTAGATCAGGGCGGGCACGGCCATCCCGCCAAGGGCTGCGGCGATGGGAACGGCGGCCTGTGCTGGACGAGACAGTGTGCCAAGAGTCAGCTCGTGCTTGAGTTCGAGTCCCACGACGAAGAAGAAGATGGCAAGCAAGCCGTCCGCTGCCCATTCGCCGACGGT
>DNXA01000008.1:1357-3013 GCA_003506065.1 Actinomycetota bacterium | reverse complement strand
GTGCCGACTGAGACAACGGGATTGCTGGGCGGCAGGATCACCAGGTCGGCATCCAGGATTGCCTCGAGCACTCCTGGCGCGGGCTTTGCGTCATCGATGCCGATCATCACGAAGGCATGGGCCTTGAGCTGCGCGCGGTGACGGATCCACCACTCCTGGAAGTGGATCGCCACCCGTCCCTGCTCTGGGTCATCGACCACGACGTGGGTCTCTGCGCGCTCGTCACTCATCGGCAGCAAGGTCACACCGGGTTGCCAGCGATCGCAGAGCGCCGCAGTGACCTCGGTCAACGTGAAGCCCGCTTGCAGTGACTGCGTGCGAATCAGATGCGTGGCCAGATCTCGGTCGCCCAGTCCGAACCATGTTGGTTCAACGCCATACGCAGCCAACTCATCCTTGACAGTGAAGTGCTCATCCTCGCGACCCCAACCGCGCTCGGCACTGATGCCACCGCCGAGGGTGTACATCACGGTGTCCAGATCAGGGCAGACCCGTACGCCATGCACCCAGATGTCATCGCCGGTGTTGCCGATGACGGTCACCTTGGTGAGGGTGCCGCCGTGACCATCGGGATTGATCGCGCGCAGGTGGGCGATCAGGCCAACGAGAAAGCGAGCCCCGCCGATGCCTCCGGACAGGACGGTGATGCGCGCGAGAGCGGGGGTCATGAGTGCATCCTGCCAAGCGGCATGCGCCGAGCGCGCGTCCCCTCGATAGAGGACATTTTGGGGCGTTCTTCGGCGAGTCGTGTTAATTCTGGGAAAACCATGTCTGATATGTCGGACTTCAGGTTGACGCGAGCCAAATCACACCGATGTAATACGGCCTCAAGACAAACGCAATGTTCCAGTAAGGGTCGAGGAGGTCCGATTCGTGACCGACAGCATTCCAGCCGGGGTGACACTGCTTCCGCTGTCCGAGGTTGAAGAGCTCGGATGGCAGGAACAGGCGCTCTGTGCTCAGACTGATCCTGAGGCATTCTTCCCTGAAAAAGGCGGAAGCACGCGCGAAGCCAAGCGCGTCTGCCTGTCGTGCGAGGTTCGAGTTGACTGCCTGGAATATGCCCTCGAGCAGGACGAGCGATTCGGGATTTGGGGCGGGCTGTCCGAGCGGGAGCGCCGCCGCCTGAAGAAGCGCGCCATCTAGAGTGGTCAGGTGCAGCCGGAATTCGAAGACCCAGAGCTGCGAGCCGTTGCCGAAGTAGTCGAGCAAGCTCCCTTCGAGCGTGAGTTTGCCGAAGCGGGACCCGTCAGCGCACAGACTGCGATCGAGGACCTGGCCTGGACTGAGTGGTTCAGTGAGGGTGAAGAGGGTTTCAATCCAAGCCAGCCCCGTCGACACCATCACGTAACTGCGGTACTGGTCAGCCATGATGGGGCGACCTGGCTGCCTGCTGTCCTCACCACTTTGGCCAATCAGGTCCGCCAGCCCAATGCCTTCGTTGGTGTGGACACTGACTCCAACGATCAAAGTCCTGCGCTGCTTCGCGCCTCCTTGGGCCTGGACCGAGTCATCACCACAGACCGCACTGCCGGCTTTGTGCAAGCGGTAGCCGCCGGCCTTGAGCATGTCGGTCAGGTTCGAGTCGAGCAGTCCCCAGACGCCGGTGAACTGATCACCTGGGTCTGGCTGCTGCACGACGACAGCGCCCCGGAC
>DNXA01000008.1:0-1261 GCA_003506065.1 Actinomycetota bacterium | reverse complement strand
CGGTTCACCGGCCTGGAGCGGCGTGAGCATGATCAGGGTCAGCATGACGGAGTGCGAGATGTGCTCGCGGTGAGCTCAGCGGGAATGCTCATCCGCCGTGATGTCTGGGAACGCCTCGATGGCTTTGATCCTCAACTCCCGCTGTTTCGAGACGACCTCGATTTCTGCTGGCGGGTGCACCGTGCCGGCGAGCGTGTCATCGTGGTCACCGATGCGGTGCTGCACCACCGTGAGGCATCAGCACACGGGCGTCGGGTCTCTGATCTGGCGATCCATCACCATCGTGCAGATCGAGAGGCCGCAGTCCATGTGCTGCTCGCGCAGAGCCGAACCTGGGCCAGTCCGTTCATTGCACTGCGCCTGCTGCTCAACAGTGCAGTACGCGCGCTGGTGTTCTTGATCGGCAAGGATTTCTCCGCCGCGGGCGATGAAGTGCAAGCGGTGCTGCACATCGTTCGGCACCCTCGACATCTGGCCGACTCACGTCATCGCATTCACCAGACCTCTATCGAGCCCTTCTCGGTCGTCAACGGCTTGCGTCCTCGACTTGCGTGGCAGGCACGCCAGGCATGGGAGGCATTGCTCGGCATTGCTTCCACGAGTGGGGCAGCCTCAGGGGCGACGGCAACGGTCGTTGAGACCGGACCTGGCGATGATGCCTCGGACTTCCTGGATGTCTCCAGCTCGGGGCTGATGAAGCGCTTGCTTGTTCGTCCCAGCGTGCTGATGGTGCTGGCATTGACGCTGTTCGCGGCTGTCGCCACCCGAGGACTTTGGTGGGGCGATGGGGTGCTGCAGGGTGGAGCGCTGCTGCCGACCCCAGATGGGGTGGGCGATCTCTGGACGATGTACACACAGGGCTGGCATGACGTCGGTCCCGGCTCCATCGCTCCAGCGCCGCCATATTTCATGCTGATCTTCTCGGCCGGAGCATTGCTGCTCGGCAAGAGTGCGCTTGCGGTGCAGATTGTGATGCTGCTCGGGCTCGCCTTCGCCGGCTGGGCCGCCTACTTCTGCCTGCGCTCGGTGATCGGCAGCAAGCCGGTCCGCATCTGGGCCGCAGTCATGTATGCGGTGCTTCCGACCGTGACCGGAGCAATGACCGCGGGCCGACTGGGCACCGTCATTGCAGCCATGGTGTTCCCATTTGCGCTTCGTTCCTGCGTGCGCTTGGCCACTACCAACACGACACTGCGCAGAGCCGCCGGCACTGCATTGCTCCTGGCCGCCCTGGCTGCCGCGGTTCCGTTCTTCTGGCTGG
>DNXA01000175.1 GCA_003506065.1 Actinomycetota bacterium | reverse complement strand
AACCTGATGAAGATCATCCGCGTGCCCGAGATTCTGCTCTTCACGCTGATTCAGCCGATCATGTTCGTGCTGCTGTTCGCATACGTCTTTGGCGGAGCCATTCCCATCCCGGGCGCCGGTGAGACTGCCGCAGATTCTGCAGAGGTCTATCGCAACTATCTGATGCCCGGCATCTTCGGCCAGACGGTGGCATTCGCCGCTGCAGCGAGCACGGTGGGCATGGCCGAGGCGATGTCGACCGGCCTGATTGATCGCTTCCGCTCATTGCCAATGGCCAACGGTGCTGTGCTGATCGGCCGCACCTTCGCCGATGCGGCTCGACAGATTCTGGTGCTGGCGGTGCTCAGCCTCACCGGCCTGCTCGTGGGCTGGCGGATCACCGGCGGCTTCTGGAATGCACTGTGGGCCTACTGCCTGCTCCTTCTGTTCGCGTACACCGTCTCGTGGATCGGCGCGAGCATCGGACTGGTGATGCCCAATGTTGAGACGGCCAGCACCGCAGGCTTGGTCTGGTTGTTCCCGGTCACCTTCATCTCCAATGCATTCGTTCCGTTGAGTTCACTGCCGTCGTTCCTGCAAACCGTTGCGGCGTTCAACCCGGTATCCACGGTGGTGCTCGCCGCGCGCGAACTGTTCGGCAATCCCACAGGAATCCAGCCTGATTACTGGCCCCTGCAGAACCCGGTGATCTACACGATTCTGTCCTGCGCAGCGCTCATCGCGATCTTCGCGACTATTTCCATTCGGAAATACTCCAAGACAACATCTCGTTAACTCTGAGTGCGGCGTCTACGCTGCGCTCTTGTGAATACCGGCGACATTCCCTTCGAGCGCGATGCGGCAGCGCTGGTGTTCGCGCCGAGCGATGTCGACCATGTGGTGCTCACTGCCCTTGAGCGCCGGACTTTCCGTCAACAGACTGCCAAGCATGAAGCCCCTTGGATTGCCGTATCCGTCGGCGCTGTCTCATTCACGATCGCCACGCTGAACTCGGTTCTTGGAACGGGAGCCACGTTCAACGACAACGTGGCGGTGTTCATTGCCGCGGCTCTCATCGCAATCTCCGCGCCGCTGCTGGGTCGAAGCTGGATGCCTGCAGCTGTCGTTCCGTGGATCAGCGCGGGGCTGGCAGTTGTCCTGGTGCTCGCGTTGCTGAGTCAGGAGTACACCAACTTCTCCGACACCGGATTGCTCTACTCACTGTTCGCCATCGCCGCATACGGGCCGATAGCGCTCGACTTTCGCGCTGCGATCGCGGCAGCTGTGCCGATGCTCATTGGCTGCGCATGGGTGGCATCGAGTCTGGATTCGCCGGCGAACATCGACTGGTTTGTGGGTTCGATCGCGGCCTTTCTCATCAGCGGCGTTCTGCTGGCTGTGCGATTGCGCGGAGTCGATGCACTGGCCAAAGCCTTGGCCTTGCATGCTGCGCTGGCCACCGAGGATCCTCTCACCGGAATGTTGAACCGCCGCGGCTTGGATTCGCGGATCAGCCAGGTCTTCGCCTTGGCTGCTCGCGGGGAAGTCAACATCTCGGCGATGTTTGTCGACATCGATGGTCTCAAGCAGGTCAACGATCTCCACGGCCACAACATGGGCGATCGCGTCATCAAGGCCACGGCAGATTCCATCCGTCGGGCGGTTCGAGCAGGCGACCTGACGTGCCGCTGGGGAGGAGACGAGTTCCTCATCCTTGGCATCGGCACCCGCTGGAACTCCGAGGTCCTGACCGAGCGAATCTGCGCGTACCTTGCCGAGGCGGCCATTTCGACCAGTCAGTGGCCGGGCACCGTCACCTTCGGCTGGGCCACGATCGACCCAGCCGTGGATTCATTCGATGAACTGGTGCGCCGAGCAGACGCCGACATGTATGCCCGGCGCGCAAGCCGCAAGCCCTAACTGCCGACCTGTGTTCTTTGGCGCCGATTGGAACGACTCTGCGCCACCACCGAACCCACCAGCCCAAGCACGCCAAGGCTGACGAAGGTGATCGGCACTGCGTAGCGCAGATCGAGGTCGACATCGGTATAGCGGTAGACCAGCACTGAGATCGCGGTGCCGATGATGATCAAGCCGAAGATGAGTGAAACGAAATCTGCTGGATGCTTACGCACGGGAAACCTCCATGGTTCCTATCGACATGGTTGTGACGAGATGAATGGTTGGCGCTGGTTGCAGCGACATCGCTGGGATCGATGTGACCACCTGGTTGTCCTTGCCGGTGCTTGCTGGGTAGCCGACGACCTTCAATTCGCCGAGCCCGACACTGGCATCAAGTTCCACGTTCATGCCAGCGGGCACGATCACCCGCAGATCTCCAACGCCGAGATAGGCGCTGATCGGCACAACCGCTGCGGGATCTGCGGGCACCTGGAGCGCGGTGAGATCCAAGGTCGCATCGCCCAAGGTCAATCGGAATGGCACTGACGCCTGCGCAACGGTCACGGGTCGCCACGAGCGCTCACCGACGCCGTCGTTCAAGGTGAGGTTGGACGGAATCGCTGCGGCGAGCAGGGTGACCAGGGCCAGCGGGATCGCCAAGGAGAGCAACCACAAGGCCCTCCCGAAGAAGGTGCCGATCAAGAGCCCCAGGCCCAGCACGCCGAGTCCGGCAGCCATGATCGCCACCGGCTCGATGGTGTACGCCTCAGCTATCGACGCAGTCGAGAGCACTCCCACCACGATGATGGCCAGACTGAGGGTGGCCGCCCCGAGATAGCTCCGCGGGCGCGGTGGCCGTGGCGGAATCGGAGCCGGTACTGGCGCGACATAACTCGGGTAGTCACCAGCGCCGCCATGGGCGAAGCCGGTCGTTGCGTCTGCCTGACCCTCGCCTGTTGCTGGCGCCTGAACGAATGCGCTCGCCCCTGCAGCGCTGGCATCGTTCGAGGTGTTCGAAGTGCCGACCAGGCCATTGCGGTTCATCAGCCAGATCACGATGCCACCGCAGGCAAGCAGCAGCAGCCAGCCACCTGAACTCCACCAGCCACCCCAAGGCCCAGCACTGACAAGGCTGCCGAGCACGATCACGCCGATGATCACCGCCGGAATGATCAGCAATGGGGGAAACTTCGCTCGCTCTTCGTCGTTGCGATGGCGATCGATGAACTGCTCGACCTCACTTTGACTCTCACCCTCTAAAGGGATGAACAGCCAGCCGATGGCGTACAGGAGCACGCCACTGCCACCGAAGATCGCCAGCACGACCAGCACGACCCGTACGACCACGGGATCAATGCCGATCCATCGGCCAAAGCCGGAAGCGACACCACCGAGCACCTTGTCGTTTCGACTGCGGCGCAAGGCAGGGCGCACACGCGGTGGCGGGAGTGGAGGTGTGTGAGCGGTCGTGGTGCTGCCCGAGTCACTGTCCTGAAATTGATTCTGGTTCTCGTTCTCTGTCATGGCCCCAGATTGCCGCCGACGATCCCTTGCGCGCATCAGGGAACTACCCTGATGTGTCCCTGATCTTTGCCCTCAGGGCCGCCACCCAGGAGCACTTCCCCTTCCGATGGACCAAGTCCCATATGTCCCTTGTAACCGGATATATGATAACGAAATAGTACAATCGGAGATATTCCTCCATTCGGTACAAAGGGCGATCCATACTCAGTGGCCTCGTCACCGCACAGTGCGATTGACGCCACTACTGGAGGATTCAGTGCTCTCTTCTCGAAATACGCGGCGAACGACAGCTCTTGCTGTCGGCGCAAGCGCTTCGTTGCTCGTCGCGCTTGCCGCAAACAGCGCCACGGCCGCCCCAACACCGGCCCCCACCAAGGCCCCTGTTGCGACCAACGCCTCGTGCCCAGCCACGCCAGGTGTGACACCAACCGGCATCAACATCGGTTGGGTCGGCTCCAAGACCGGACCTGCCGCCACCACCTTCATCGGTGCATCCGAAGGCGCGCAGCTGCGCATCGACCAGGAGAACGCCAAGGGTGGCGTCAACGGTCGCAAGCTCACGCTGAAGATCTACGACGATCAGACCAACCCAAGCGCGCAGATCTCCCAGGTGCAAAAGGGCCTCGGCGAGAACATGTTCGGCTTCACCTCGACCACCAGCACCGTGTCGATGTACCCGACGCTGAAGTCCGCGGGCATCCCGATCACTGGTTTCTCCAACCCAGCATTCGGCACTGACATCAACGCCTTTGGTGATGCCGGCGCGACCACATCAGCAAATCCGACTCTTGCTCCGACTCAGGTGCTTGAGAAGATGAAGCAGATGGGCGCAACCAAGATTGCGATCATCAACCACGCAACCGCCAGCGCTGCTGCCGGCCAGAATGCCCTCGCCAACCTCGTGCCTGATGTTGGCGGCATGACGATGGTGCTGCGCATCTCTGACTCACCTGCAGGTGCACACGATGCAACCTCCGAAGCGCTGCGCATCAAGAGCTCAGGGGCTGACTCAGTCAACTACTCCGGCTTCATCGATGGCGGCATCTCACTGGCTCAGGCCCTCAAGCAGCAGGGCGTGAGCTTGAAGTCCTTCGCCGTTGCAGGTCTGTCTGACCTGCAGTGCTGAAGAGCGCCAATGGTGCACTTGATGGTGCGCTTGGCCAGACCTACGGCACTGCGCCCGTCGGCGTGAACGTGCGTGCGGTCAAGACCTT
>DNXA01000183.1 GCA_003506065.1 Actinomycetota bacterium | reverse complement strand
CGGCAGGCATCGGACTGCCTGCGATCGCTGCCACATTGAAGCCAAGCCCACGGGCAGCATCGGCCGTGGTCGGACCAGAGACGATTGCCGGAATCGAGGTAACTGCCCCGAGATGTTGCGAGACCGCACGCGCTGCACTGGGTGAGCGCAGAATGATCGCGCTGATGTCATCGCTGCGCAGCAGCGTCGTGGATACCGGAGCGATAGACACAACCGTCGTCTCGTAGACAACGCCTTCCATGATCTCCCAACCTCGACTTGCCAGGCCATCTGGAAGAACACGCATCGCGATGCTGCCGTGCGGAAACACCACCCTGCCCGCGGAAGCTGGCAGCTCAGCCAACAGTCCCGCAGCCGAAGCCACGGCCGGAATCAGATCGATGGAAACACCAAGGCTTTCAAGGCTTTCGGCGGTCGCGCCACCAACGACCGCGATTCGCATCCCGGCCGACTGCGCACGTGTCAGCACATCTGCGAGCCTGTCTCGGCCAACAAGTGACGACCAGCTCGGCACCGCCACCTGCGACGTGACAACGAGCCAATCAACTCCGGCCTCGATCTGTGCGAGAAGCGCATCCGCGTCAGTTGTCGACTCCGAAGTGGTCATGCGGAGGTATGGATCAGTGATCGAACCGAGGCCCAGAGCAGCAAGGGCCTGCTCGTCTGCCTGATTGTCATTCGCACGAACGAGCAAGACCGGATTGAGATCACTGGCCAGAGCCAGCTTTGACGCAGCAAGGAGTCCCATTCCCCGCGCGCTTGCGATGTCGTCCAATGCAACCTTGCGCGTCATTCGAACTCGAGCATGCTGGTCTTCGTTGAAGAGCTCGGCAATGAGTCGGAGCTCTGTTCCATCGAACTTCGCATATGCGCCCACCGCTGTCGTGCACTCAGCAGAAATGCCGACAAGCACTTCGCGCTCAGATGCGGTGGTCAGGCGGGCAAGCGGATCCTGCAACTGCGCAACCACGGAGGCGATGGGATCACCTTCACGACACTCGACGGCAAGGGCACCTTGCGCAGGTGCTGGAACAACAACCTCAGGGTCAAGGACTTCACTTATCGCGTCTGTCCGACCAATGCGCGCGATGCCGGCATAGGCAAGAACGACAGCATCCACTTCACCATCGATGGCCTTGCCAATGCGCGTATCGACATTCCCGCGAATCGGCACGATCCTCAGATCTGGACGATGCGCAAGCAACATGGCCGAACGCCGCGGTGAACTCGTCCCGACACGTGCACCAATCGGGAGAGTCGCCAGAGTCAGCCCATCGCGACATACCAGTGCATCTCGAGGATCCTCGCGAACCGGCACTGCCGCCAGAACGATGCCGGGTTCCGGTGCGCTGGGCAGATCCTTGAACGAATGGACGATCACGTCGACTTCCCCGGCAAGCAATGCCCGTCGAAGGGCTGAGACAAAGAGTCCGGGATTGCCCGGCTGATTCAGCGAGGTGGTGGTGTCATCGCCATCGGTTCTGATGTGGATCTCTTCCCAAGGGCGAGCCGCGAGCTCAGCGAGGGCGTTGCCAACGGTGGCCGACTGCGTGCGGGCGAGCAGACTTGCGCGGGTGCCAAGTCGGATCGGCTTAGCCACGGGCGTCGAGGTCGATACCAAAGAGCGTGTGAATCGCCTTCTGGTAGTCCGCGAATTCTCCGGTGCGTGCCAGTTCCTGGGCTCGAATTGATGGGGTGTGCAAGATTGAGTTGGAGACTCGATGAAGCGCGCGCGCGACTTCTTCGGCCGTCTCAGCATCCACGCGCGTGCGGATTCGCTCAAGTTCTTCATTGATGATCGACATCACGTGTGTTCGCATCGCGACGACTGCGTGATCAGCGCTCCGACCGGATTCGCTGAGTTCAAATTCTGAGACAGCCTGCAACACGATGTCCTGGGCCTCCAGAATCGCAGACGAATGCTCGCGCGGCGCGAACTCACGAATGACCTCAAGGTTGATGACATCGGCCCAGCCGCAATCGGCAACATCCGGGGCAACATCCGGAGTGAGCGCAAGATCAATGATTGGAACGACTGGGGAGTCCCCACTACCGCGCAGTTGTCGAGCATCTGACATCACGGAGAGATCAACGAGGTACTCCGACGTGCCGCTGCATGCCGCGATCAGCTGCGCGTTCGCAATCGCCGCAACAAGTTGATCGGCATCGACGGGCAGAAGTTCACGAGTCTGTGCGAACTGCGTTGCACGACCTGAAGACGAGTAGACGTGAATGTCAACACATCCGCGCTTTTGAAGCGCTGCTGCGACGACTCTCGCATAAGAACCTGTACCGAGAATCAATGCGCGTCGTCCAGCGAGTGATCCGTAGCGCTGTTCCGAAACGTCAAGGCCGACACTGACGATCGATCGCCCGGCCGCACCGAGCCCGGTTGAACTGGTGACGGCTTTCGAAGTTGCGAGCGCACGCTGCAAGAGCCGCTCAAGGGTGGGTGAGGTCGTCTGCTCTTCTTGCGCAGTCGCAAGAGCCGCTCGAACCTGCCCGGCAATCTCGTCCTCGCCGACGACCATCGACTCAAGGCCTGAAGCAACAGAGAAGAGGTGCTGCCCGACAGCAGTGCCCACAACCACGCGCATGGCGTCAACTACGAAATCGAGATCGATGTCTGCGGCCGCGGCGACAGAGGCAGTCGTGAGTTCAACAGCATCGTGGAATCGCTCAAGATCGAGGTACACCTCGAAGCGGTTGCAAGTGGACAGCACGACCGCGCCATTGATATCGGGACTGGATTGGGTCAGCTTCAGGGCCAGGCCTTGACCGGCGGCAGCAAGCCGCGAGACTTCATCGAGGGTGACGTCATGATGGCTCGCGCCGACCATGACCATCACCATGCGCTGATTCTAGGGCTGGCGGGCATGCCAATCTCGAGGAACCTGTACTGAGTGGTTCTACTAGGTTTCAGCCATGACTTCCCCTGAGGCCCTGCCCGCGGAGCACCCACTGATCACTGGCACGACGTCCAGCTCGCCCCTCATCACGGCATACCGCGGGGGTCGCCCCACGACTCGGCCCATTTGGATGATGCGTCAGGCCGGAAGGTCACTGCCTGAGTATCGCGCCCTGCGTGAGGGCACGGCCATGCTCGACTCCTGCCTGAG
>DNXA01000142.1:976-2848 GCA_003506065.1 Actinomycetota bacterium | reverse complement strand
TTGGGCCGGAACTGGCCACCGCTGAGACCGGGCGAGCTGGACGCACCGGAGTGGAGCCAATGAGAGCGCTCTTCATCCCCGGGCTTGCTGCCTTGGGTGCGTCGAGATCCATGGTGGCAAAGGCGCCGCATCGCGGGCATCGACCGGCCCAGCGCACAGTTGTCGCATCGCACGCGGTGCATCGGTATGTGGTGGTGGCTCGAGCCATGGCCCAGACGCTAGCGCCTTGGGCTGACGCGCTACTGCGGGTCGGCGGGATGCGGGGCGATGCTCAGACCGGACGTAGCGCGCATCTGCTCCAGCTTGCTGCACGCTTCGGCAACCAGGACGTACCCTTCGGGCCCGATCAGGGCGATGAGCTCGTTCTTTGCTGAGATGTACACCGGATCTGACGCGATATGCGCCTCGGAGTTGGCGCTGCAGTACCAGTCCAAGTCATGTCCGCCCGGGCCCCAGGATCCACGGTCGTACTCGCTGATGACCACCACCGTCTTCTCGGTTTCATCTGGATGCTCGACGGTTTCGTAGGAGCGCCGCATGGGCACCTGCCAGCAGACTTCAGGCTTGGTCTCTGTGAAGGAGATGCCCTCGCGCTGCGCGAGGTGATGCAGGGCGCAGCCGTAGCCGCCCTCGAAGTCGGGATCGTTGTGGAAGATGCAGGCTCTGCCCAGCTTCTTGCCGACGACGCGGGTCTTCCAGGCTCCGTCCTCCTTGACCATCCAACCCTTCTTGGTGCCGGTCGCATGATGTTGCCAAGTACTGGCATCGAGTTGCTCAACCCACTTTGCAGTGCGCTTGCGGTCGTCCTTGTCTGAGAAGTGCGCACCTAGGGTGCAGCACCCTGCTTCAGGCGAAGTCTTGTAGATACCAGGGCAACCTCGGCCGAAGATGCACGTCCACTTGGAGGTCAGCCAGGTCAGGTCTGCCCGAATGCGCTGATTCTCATCGGCAGGGTCGGCGCACTCGAACCACTGTCGTGGGAACTCCAGGAGCACCTCAGCCATGAGGGGCAGCCTAGGGCCAGTTCTGAATTGCATTCGACACTGGCCGATGCACGTTTGCGCGCATATTTAGATACCGTCAGCACGTGCGCATGGGAGTTCTCGACATCGGTTCCAACACTGTCCATCTGCTCCTTGTCGATGCGCACTATGGCGCTGCACCAATTCCAGCATCAAAGTTGAAGATCCCGCTTCGCCTTGCTGAGCATCTGACGTCTGACGGTCATGTAGCTGATTCTGCGGTCGATGCCTTGATTGATTTCATTCGCAAATCGCAGGCGCTCTCCGAGGATCTGGGCGTCAGTGAACTCATGGCCTTTGCCACCAGTGCGATTCGCGAGGCGGGCAACGGTGAGGCCGTGTTGAATCGTCTGCGCACCGAGACCGGACTTCAGGTTGAGGTGCTGTCGGGGGAGGACGAGGCACGGATGACATTCCTCGCGGTCCGTCGTTGGTTTGGCTGGTCTGCCGGCCGCCTGCTGGTGATGGACATCGGCGGGGGCTCTCTTGAGCTTGCTTCCGGAGTCGACGAGGAGCCAGATGTTGCAGTGTCACTTCCGCTGGGCGCCGGACGGCTCACCAGAAACTTCCTGACTCAGGATCCCCCCACCGCTGAAGAGCTGCGTGCTCTTCGCAAGCACGTGCGTGCGTCTATCGCCAGCGTTGTGGGGCGCATGCGACGCGAGGGGGAGCCTCGCATCGGCGTTGCGTCGTCCAAGACCTTCAAGCAGCTGGCGCGGATTGCCGGTGCTGCGTCGTCAAGCGAAGGCCTCTACGTGCGTCGCACGCTGATCCTTGAGGATGTGCAGAACCTGGTCCGAGACCTCGCGCAACTGCCGACGGTCGAGCGGGCCAAGATTCCTGGGGTATC
>DNXA01000142.1:0-903 GCA_003506065.1 Actinomycetota bacterium | reverse complement strand
GCATGATTGGCCTGCAAACGGGGCTGACCTCCGAAGAGGTGGCGGCCCGAGTCGCTGCCGGACAGCTCAACCTGGCCCCTTCGGCCACGAGTCGAAGCCTGGCCAGCATCATCCGTTCCAACACTCTGACGTGGTTCAACCTCGTCATCGGATCAATGTGGGCGGTGATGCTGATCGTTGCCCCCATCCAGGATTCACTGTTCGGATTCGCGATCGTTGCCAACACGGCTATCGGCATCATCCAGGAATATCGCGCGGCGCGCGCCCTTGAGAAACTGTCAGTGCTCGGGGCAGCGCGACCTGTGGTCCGCCGCGACGGTGAGGATCGTTCAGTCAGTTCGAATGAGGTCGTACTTGACGATGTGCTCGTTCTGCTGCCAGGAGACCAACTCGTCGTCGACGGCGAAGTGCTGGAGTCCCTGGGACTTGAGATTGATGAGAGCCTGCTCACTGGTGAAGCAGATCCAGTGGACAAGGTCGAGGGTGACGAGGCCATGTCCGGCTCCTTCGTGGTTGCTGGCAGTGGGCTCATGCGCGCGACCCGAGTGGGCAGGGATTCCTTCGCAGCTGGACTGACTGAGCAGGCCAAGGAATTCCACCTGACCAACTCCGAGCTCCGCGATGCCATCAGCGGATTCATTCGGGTCGTTTCGTTTCTGCTCCTGCCAATCGGTGCACTGCTGCTGTACTCGCAGCGAGTTCGCGCTGATGCGTGTTGGGATGATGCGATTCGCGGAACCATCGCCGGAATGGTCACGATGGTTCCCGAGGGTCTGGTGCTGTTGACGAGCATTGCGATGGCCGTCTCGGTCATTCGGCTCGCGGCCAAGAAAGTGCTCGTTCAGGACATGCCCGCCGTCGAGGTACTTGCTCGGGTGGACACGATCTGCGTGGACAAGACCG
>DNXA01000061.1 GCA_003506065.1 Actinomycetota bacterium | reverse complement strand
GCAACTGTTGCCGGGATGTCGTGCAGTTTGAGGTCGAGGAAGATCTGTACGTCGGCGGAGCCGACCTCAGATGCCCCCAGGCGTGCCGCGTGCACCGCTGCAGCGCCATCGCGACAGAAGACCTCAAGGCCAACCTTCAACGTGGAGACGACCGGAGCAACGGCGCGCGACCATGCTCGAAGGACTGCGAGATCCGGCGCATCAAGGGCTACTGCGATTGGAGCTTTGGTCACTCGATTTCCTCAATCATTTCAGGGATATCAGGGCCGCGGTGCCCATAGCCGATTGCCTCGCGAAGTGTCGCGAACCCACGTTCAGCAAGAGCGATCTCCAGTTCCTGCTGCACGCGCAGCGGAGCCGAGGGATCGTGGAAGGTGACGGTGCCAACGGAGACAGCACTTGCCCCGGCGAGGATGAACTGCAGAGCGTCCTGACCACTGCGAATGCCGCCCATCCCAAGGATTGGCAGGTCCGGAAATGCCTGGTGGATCTGCCACACACATCGCACTGCGATCGGCCGAATCGCCGGTCCGGACAGTCCGCCAGTGATGCCACCGAGAGCAGGACGAAGAGTATCAAGGTCGATGACCATGCCCAGAGTCGTGTTGATGACAGCCAGCGCATCGGCGCCTGCACGCTGTACTGCGCCAGCGATGCTCACGATGTCCGTCACGTCCGGTGAGAGCTTGGCGATGATCGGGGTCTTGATGTCGGAGTTGCGACGCACTGCCTGGATCACATTGGAAGCAGCTGTCGGGTCGCAGGCGAACACTTGACCGCGATCCTCGACATTGGGACAGGAGATATTGACCTCGATCGCACTGATGCCCTCGACGCTGCGCAGTTTTGAGGCCAGCTTCGCGTATTCGTCGACGCTGCCACCTGCGATGGACACCACGGTGCGTGCACCTCGTTGGCGCAGCCATGCGAGGTCCTGCTCGATGAACGCATCGATGCCGGGGCCCTGAAGGCCAATGGAGTTCAGCATCCCGCTTGGGGTTTCAGCCATGCGTGGAGTCGCTCTGCCAGAGCGTGCGGCCATCATCACGCTCTTGGTGACGATGCCGCCCAGCTCAGTGATGTCGAAGAACTGATCAAGCTCCTTGCCAGCAGCGGCACAGCCTGATGCAGTGAACACTGGAGCTGGAGTTTCGAAACTGCCGATGGAAGTCGACATGTCGACGGCAGGCAGCAGCGCACCTGGATCCAGTGGCCCACTCGCGAACAGCGCGCGCGACATCAGTTGCCGCCGCTCGGTGCACCGAGGGTGTCGATCGGAATCGTGCCGACATCTGCCCAGCGCACCTGATCGCCGCGGAAGACAGGGCCGTCAACACAGGACCTGACCATGCGGGTGATGCCGTCTTCACCAATGACGGGCAGCACGCATGTCATGCACACTCCGATGCCACACGCCATCGACTCTTCGACCGAGCACTGCACATAGACCCCGCGTGCGGCTGCCACAGCCGCCACCGCGGAGAGCATGGCCATTGGCCCACACGCATAGATGACATCGGCTGAGGATCGGGTGATCACGTCATCAAGCACATCGGTGACGCGTCCCTGCGTGCCCATGCTGCCGTCGTCAGTCGTGACCGTGAGCGTGGATGCGGCTCTCTTGATCTCCAGGGTGCCGAAGAGCTTCTCCTCAGTTGCTGCGCCAGCAATGACATCGACGCGGCATCCGCGCTCGCGCAGCTGATCGGCAAGCATGAACAGCGGAGCAGTGCCGTAGCCACCGCCGACCAGGATGCAGTTGGCGGGATTCTTCGGCAGGGTGAACGGGCGTCCCAATGGTCCGACGATGCTGAGGGTGTCGTGCCGGCGACGATCGACCAGCCACTTGGTGCCCTTGCCATGCACACCGATGACGATGTCGACTGAACCGCCGTACACGCCTCGCGACTGCACCTGATAGATCGCAAAGGCCCTGCGCAGGAGTAGCGCAGATTCCTCACCTCCGATGCCGATGTTCAGGAAATGGCCAGGGCGGGTGCGCTCAGCCAGACCCGGGGCCGTGAGCGAGAGCACGGTGTACATGCCAGCACGACGCACATCGAGAACCTGACCAGTGAGCTGCAAAGGGGGCACGGCTACGCATCCTTACGTGAGGCAGCGAGGCTATCGCGATCGCGTTGGCGAAGGCGATTCAGATCCGCTCCATGCTCTTGCAGGGAGCGAACTGTTGGCACCTCATGCTGCAGGGAGTCAATCCCCTGCACCACGGCGCCAAGGCCCTGCACGGTGGTGATCGATGGGATGCCCTTGATGACCGCGGCAGTGCGAATCTCGTAGCCATCAAGTCGAGGTCCCACTCCATATGGAGTGTTGATGATCAGCTGGATATCCCCATTCATGATCGCGTCAACAGTGGTCGGCTCCCCCGCCGGCCCGCGACCCTCATAGTGCTTGCGGATCACTTCGCAGGGCACGCCATTGCGCCGCAGAACGTCGGCAGTGCCCGCAGTTGCCAGGATGGTGAAGCCCAGATCGCTCAAGCGCTTGAGCGGGAAGATCGCCGCGCGCTTGTCGCGATTGGCCAGTGAGACGAAGGCCGTGCCCGAGGTCGGAAGTCCGCCAGATGCTGCGTCCTGCGACTTGGCGAAGGCGATGCCGAAGGTGTCGTCCAGGCCCATGACCTCACCAGTGGATCGCATCTCCGGACCAAGGATCGTGTCGACTCCGTGGAACCGGCCGAACGGAAGCACGGCCTCCTTGACGGACACCGCGCAACCCGAGGGCATGGTGCCGCCGTCGCCGTCGATCGGCAGGATGCCGATCTCGCGCAACGAGGCAATGCTCTGACCCATCATCACGCGTGCTGCCGCCTTGGCCACATGCACGGCAGTTGCCTTGGAGACAAAGGGAACGGTGCGCGAAGCGCGTGGATTGGCTTCGAGAACGTAGAGGATGTCGGCGACCAATGCGTACTGCACATTGAGCAGTCCGCGCACTCCGACTCCCTTGGCAATGGCCTCGGTTGACGCGCGGATCCTCGCGATGTCGCTGGGCCCCAAAGTGATGGGCGGCAGCGCGCAGGCCGAGTCGCCAGAGTGAATGCCGGCTTCTTCGATGTGCTCCATCACTCCGGCCAGGAAGAGTTCAGTGCCGTCATACAGGGCATCAACATCGATCTCGATCGCATCATCAAGGAAGCGGTCGACAAGCACGGGATGCTCGGCATTGATCTCTGTCGAACGCTCGAGATAGTCAGCGAGCATCGCATCGTCGTAGACGATCTCCATGCCCCGGCCGCCAAGCACGTAGCTGGGTCGAACCA
>DNXA01000140.1 GCA_003506065.1 Actinomycetota bacterium | reverse complement strand
TGACTCGCGGCGATCTGGTCATAGATGAGGTCTATCTGAGCCTGGTGCAGAACACCACGCCCTGGACCTATTTGGGCAACTGGCCAATTCAGATGTGTCCCGCAGCTGACTTCAACTCAGGATTGGATCTGTTCGGCCTGCGCAAGATTGATGTGCCCACCGCCCTGCAGAGCACCAAGCGGCTGCTGGTTCAGCGCAAGCCAAGTGCCCTGTCCTCGGTGATCTCGTGGCATGACGAACAGGAGTTCACGGTGGCCGCCCTCAAGCCCATGGCGTTCCAGATTGATGGAGAAGGGATGGGTGAGGTCTCTGAGGTCAGATTTGCGTCAGAACCAGCAGCCCTGACCGTCATCGTGTGACCATATTCCTCTCAAAGCGGAAGAATGCCGCGTCTGTGATGAAGGTGACAGCCCGATGACGCCTATTTTTGGGCGCGCCCCTTGCGCCGGTAGCCCACCCATGTAACCCTTTACTTCGCCCGTTGCTGATCGGCACCGGCCGCCTTCCTCCGGGGGACGACCAGGAGACCCCAGGGTCGCCCCCTTCCGATGGCCGGGGTACGTGAAAGCAATCACGAGCACTGGTGACCCCAGTGCCCTTTTTGATGATGGAGTTGAGTGCGCATGGACTGGCGACACGAGTCAGCCTGCCGAGACGAAGACCCGGAGCTGTTCTTCCCGATTGGCAACACCGGGCCAGCATTGGTCCAAATCGAGGAGGCCAAAGCTGTCTGTCGTCGTTGTTCTGTCGTCGATGAGTGCCTGCGCTGGGCTCTGGAGACTGGCCAGGATGCTGGCGTCTGGGGCGGCTTGGGCGAGGATGAGCGACGCGCACTCAAGCGTCGCAATGCCCGCCTGCGCGCTCGCGGCTCAATCTAGGCTTTCTTCCTCAAGTGGCACGGTGATGGTCACGGTGGTTCCGGCTTCCACGGAAATCTGGACTGCACCCTGCATCTCGGCGACGAGTGAGTGGACGATCTGAAGACCCAGACCTCCACCGACATCCAGTGAGTCCGCCACAGTTGTCGGCATGCCCAGACCGTTGTCGTGCACGCTGGTACTGAGCGAATCTGGCTCGCGCATCACCCGGACCTCGATGATCGAGGCCTGTGCGTGTTCCACAGCGTTCTGGAGCAATTCCGACACGCACATCGCCAATGGCATCGCGGTCTCAGCGCCAAGCAATCCAGCTGAGCCGATGCGCTCAATATGTGGTGACGTGGTGTCCCCAAGCGCTGGCGCCAGGTCTCGCACCAGTTGAATGATGCGGTCGGCAACCTCATCGAACTCGACAGTCTCATCGATCTGCCTCGAGAGAGTTTCATGGACGACCGCGATGGCAGCCACTCGCAGCTCGGCCTCGCCCAAGGCCAGTCGCGTCTCCTCACTCTGCGCCCGTCGGCCCTGCATCCGAAGCAGTGCTGCCACCGTTTGCAGGTTGTTCTTCACCCGGTGATGGATCTCGCGAATAGTGGTGTCGGCCGACATCAGTGCGCGCTCCCGGCGGCGCACATCGGTGATGTCCCGAACAAGAATCAGGGCCCCCGATTCACGACCGGGCGCTCGCAGCGGAATGCCATGCACGAGCGCTACCGCACGCGCATTTTCCACTTCAGATTGACCTGCGATGCGTCCGCCGGCAATCAGAGCCAGATTCTGATCCATCGGGCCATGGCGATGAGAGAGACGAACCAGCACTGACGCCAGGTCAGCGCCGATCAGTTCGGCGGCCAAGCCGAGCCGACGCACGACACTCATGGCATTTGGACTCGCGTAGGTCACCGTTCCCTCGTCATCCAGCCGAACCAGCCCGTCGCCCACTCGTGGCGACTCGCTCGTCTCCCCCACGAATTCCGGCGGGGGGAAGTCTCCGGCCACCAGCATGTGCAGGAGATCCTCGGAGCACTGCAGATAGACCTCCTCCAGATGTCCGGCGACGCGAGAAGCGGGCGAGGATGAGCGAACAACGATGCCGATGACTCGGGCATCGGGATCCTGGGAGGACTTGATCGGGAATGCGTTGCCTACCGCTCGCCCGAAATGCAGCGCTTGGTCGATCTCGGGAAGGCGACCACGCGGTACGAAGCGACCGACCAGATCCTCTTCAACTGTCGTCGATGCAGTGGTGGGGCGGACAAGTGCGGCAGCGAGCGCACCAGCATTGTTCCAAGTCGGGACCCACAGCACGAGATCACTCAGCGAGAGATCTGCAATGAGCCCCCACGCCCCGATGATCTCCTGAAGCCTGTCGACTTCCTCGGGATGCAGATCGGTGCGTTCTTCAGCGAGTTCTTGGACGGTGCCCACAGCAGTTGAGCGTACGCGGAGATTATTAAGGGAGTGTGAATCGGCGCGGCGCGAGATTCAGTTCGAGCGCAGTGCCGCCTGGATCTGTTCGACAATGCGAGCGCGCAGTTCCTGTGGAGTCTGCGTCTCGGTGCAGCACTTTCGAATACGAGCCTGCACAATCTGCTCAGCCGTGAAATGGTCTGCGCACGGCGGACATTCCTGCAGATGCACCGTGACCTCAATGCGATGACCATCATCTATTTCGTCATCGATGTACACCCACATCAGGGAGAGCACTTCGACGCAGGGGACATCGTGATGATTGCCGCAGCTCATGAACTCACCTCCTGGGAGACAAAGCCGCGCTCCGCGGCATATTCACGAAGAAGCTCGCGCAGCAGCTTGCGTCCGCGACTCAAACGGGACATCACCGTGCCTACAGGTGTCTCCATGATCTCAGCGATCTCTTTGTACGCGAAGCCTTCGACGTCAGCGAGATAGACCGCCATCCGAAAGTCATCGGGGAGCGCTGCGAGCGCGTCCACGATCTCGGCGTCAGCAAGATGATCGAGAGCTTCAGCCTCAGCTGAGCGCATCCCCAGATGCTCGCCAACCTCGTTCAATTCACCATCGGTGAGTTCATCTGCGCTGGTCTGAAAGGGCTGACGCTGCTTCTTTCGATACTGATTGATGTAACTGTTGGTGAGAATCCGAAACAGCCAAGCTCGAAGATTGGTGCCCTCCGTGAAGGAATCAAAGGCAGCAAAGGCCTTCAACGTGGCTTCCTGAACGAGATCCTCAGCGTCAGCGGGATTGCGCGTCATTCGCAGGGCCGCCCCGTAGAGGGAATCAAGAAACGGCATGACATCGCGCTCGAAGCGTGCTGTCTTCTCGTCCTTGGTCTCAGTTGCCATCTCGATGGAGCCTACGGTACTGGGATCCAGTTTCACGTAGTCCAAGGCCCTGAGCACACCTACATGAACACCCATCTGGCGGGGCATATTCCCTGCTCGCCGCCAAGGCCGACGGCAGGTGAGCACTACCCTTGAGGCGATGACTGCTCCCCCGCCGCCGCATTGGGCTGCGCCCCGCGCCACCGGGCCTGTGCGCGCCACGGTGCGAGTGCCCGGCTCGAAGTCCGCCACCAACCGAGCGTTGATTCTCGCTGCACTCGCCAATCGGCCGAGCACCATTGATCAAGCTCTTGATGCTCGCGATACGCGATTGATGATTGCCGCGCTTCAGGCACTCGGCGTGGGCATCCAAGTCAGCGAGACTTCCGAGGTCGGCAACACGCGAGTGATGGTGCGGCCGGCTCGACTGCAGGGCCCGGCAGCAATAGATGTGGGGCTCGCGGGCACAGTAATGAGATTCGTCCCAGCCGTCGCGTCATTGGCCACAGGCGATATCCACTTTGACGGCGATGAAGGTGCCCGCCTTCGACCGATGGCTGCCACGATCGAGGCCTTGCGATCCTTGGGTGTCAGCATTGACGGAAGTGATCACCTGCCTTTCACCGTGCACGGCAAGGGGCGCCTGCACGGTGGCGAGATCACCATCGATGCCTCCGCATCCAGTCAGTTCGTCTCAGCCCTGCTGCTGGTGGGGGCCTGTTTCGACACAGGGCTGACGATTCGTCATGTTGGCGAACCGGTGCCGAGCCAACCCCACATTGAGATGACCATCGCGATGCTCGCCGAACACGGGGTCGCAGTGGAGCGCGAGGACTCCACGAGTTGGCACGTGCCTGCGCAACCAGTCCTTGCAGTCGACCGCACCATCGAGCCCGATCTCTCAAACGCAGCTCCCTTTCTTGCTGCGGCGCTTGTCACCAAGGGCGCGGTGACCATCCCTGACTGGCCGACAAGCACAACCCAGGCAGGTGATGCCATGCGCGATCTCCTGGCAAGCATGGGCGCCACCATTACCCATCAGTCGGACTCGCTGACTGCAGCGATGTCTGGCGAAATCCACGGAATCGATGCAGATCTGCATGAGGTCGGCGAACTCACCCCCACCCTCGCAGCACTGGCCAGCCTGGCGACCAGCGAGAGTCGCTTTCGTGGAATCGGCCATCTCAGGGGCCATGAGACTGATCGACTTGCCGCGCTCACGCATGAGATCAACCATCTCGGTGGTGATGTCGTAGAAACAGCCGACGGCCTGCACATCCGTCCAAGCTTCCTGCACGCCGGAAGGTTCGCGACCTATCACGATCACCGGATGGCTACGGCAGGCGCCGTGATCGGCCTGCGCGTCGGCGGGGTGGAAGTCGAGGACATCAATACCACCGACAAGACCCTGCCCGGCTTTGCTCGGCGCTGGGAAGCAATGGTCAAGGGTGATGCAAACCCGTGACGAGCATGAAGACGCACGAACGCTGGGACGAGGACGATGTCCGCATCCGGCCCGGGCGCACCAAATCAAGGCCTCGGACCAAGGAGCGGCCAGCGCACGCGGAGGCAGAGACCGGGATGGTCATCGCCGTTGACCGCGGTCGATTCACCGTTGCCCTGAGCTCTGCTGCCAATGAGATAGCCATGGGAAAGCAGATCTTCGCCATCAAGTCACGCGAGTTGGGCCGAAAGGGCATCGTCGTCGGTGATCTGGTGGACCTCATCGGTTCGGATACTTCCGGCACCGACGACCTCGCGCGAATTGTGCGAAGGCAGGAACGCTCGTCGAATCTGCGCAGAACCGCTGACGATGTGGATCCGGTGGAAAGAATCATCGTGGCCAATGCCAGTCAAATGGCGATCGTGACCTCGACTTCAGATCCCGAGCCCTCGTTCGGCCTGATCGATCGAGCGCTCGTGGCGGCATTCGATGCAGCGATCCAGCCAATGCTGGTCATCACCAAGACTGATCTTGCAAGCCCCGAGGCCCTCTATTCGATGTACGGACCGCTGGACCTGCCGGTGTTCACTGTGACGAGCCGGGTGCCCCCCGCACAATTGCATGAGGCCTTGCGCGACGAGGTGACCGTGGTGCTCGGACATTCCGGAGTCGGAAAGTCCACTCTCGTGAACGCCATCGTGCCGGGCTCGGCTCGTAGCACTGGGCATGTCAATACTGTTACAGGCAAAGGCCGACATACATCAACGAGCGCCTTGGCTCTGCCACTTGTCGGTGGCGGCTGGATCATCGATACGCCAGGAATTCGATCCTTCGGCCTCGCGCATGTCGACGCTGATCAAGTCATTCGCGCATTCCCCGATCTTGAACCGGGAATCGCCAACTGCCCGCGAGCCTGCTCTCATGATGAGCCAGATTGCGGACTCAACGATTGGATCCAGCGACAGCCGCCGAACGTGCAAGAGCGATTGCTGTCACTTCGACGACTCCTGGCTCAGCCAACCGCGGCACC
Source organism: Actinomycetota bacterium (assembly GCA_003506065.1). Classification (GTDB taxonomy): domain Bacteria; phylum Actinomycetota; class Actinomycetes; order S36-B12; family S36-B12; genus UBA11398. Next base: position 6,370 of record DNXA01000140.1, on the reverse strand, counting down.
CACAGAGCAATCCGACTCCTACTGAAGCAGCGGAGCCCACACCGATTCAGTACCACTGTGCCCGGCTCCCAACACCTGAATGATCGCCATGACGCCGAGCAGGACCATGACTGCGGCGAATGCATGGACCCACACCGGGCGTGAACGATTTGCCGGGATGCCTCGGTCGACCAGCCAGAAGGCAATGACAGCGATGCTGAACAAGGCAATCCACCAAGGCGCCCGCTGACCCCAGGCGAGGTGATCGGCGCTGACTCCCACTACCGGCGCCAGTTGCTCACCTGCCTCTCGGGCGATCAGTGCACCGACGAGGCCGAGCGCCGCGCCTATCGCGATGAGCGGCCCAAAGCGCCTAGAGAATCTGGGCCACACGGCCATCAGAAACGCAGCTGCAAAGGTCATCGGCACAACGACGACAACGAGGTGCACGATCAGGGGATGCACAGGTAGGCCACCGACGGTGACGAGATCCGACATAGTTCCGGAGCCTACGAGTTCCCTTCGTGCGCGCACTACATTCAGACTCATGTCGACACGAACTTCTGGGGAATATCCTCCAAGCCTTGCCGAGGATCTCGCACTCGCGCTCGCAATGGCGGATGCGGCCGATGCCATCACGATGGACCGATTCGAATCGACATCCCTGCTAGTCGAGACCAAGCCCGACTTCACTCCTGTCACAGATGCCGACCGTTCAACAGAGCAGACTCTGCGCACGCTGCTGGCTGAGCATCGGCCGCACGATGCAATTCTCGGTGAGGAATTCGGGTCCTCGGCGAGTTCTCAATCACGCGAATGGATCCTGGATCCCATTGATGGGACCAAGAACTACCTTCGCGGGGTGCCGGTGTGGGCCACGCTCATCGCATTGAACATCGATGGCATCCCAAGCGTCGGAGTTGTCTCCGCACCCGCCCTGGAGAGGCGGTGGTGGGCCGCCACCGGGTCAGGTGCCTGGCGCAGTGTTGGCACTCAGAAGCCTGTGCCTTTGCGCGTCAGCCAGATCGACTCGGTCCAAGCCGCCTCATTCTCGTTCTCGGACTCTGTCGGCTGGGCCGAGGACACCCTGGAACGAGTGCTGCGATCCACGGCACGGCAGCGGGCCTACGGCGACTTCTGGTCGCACATGCTCGTGGCAGAGGGGGCCATCGACCTTGCCGCCGAGCCGGAGCTGGGCAAATGGGACATGGCAGCCCTCATTCCGATTGTGCGAGAGGCTGGCGGTCAGGCGACTGCGTTTGACGGCGGGGATGCGCTCCTCGTTGGCTCCTTGATGTCGACTAATGGCCTGCTGCATGCAGAGGTGATGGAACTTCTTCACTAGTGACTTTGCTGGCGTTGTGGAGGAACATGCAACTCACGCGCCGTGGATTGGAGTCACATGCAACTCTCAACGATCTTGGCTCACAAGGGCTCACATGTAGTGACCATTCGACCGGGAGCGACCGTCTCCGGTCTTGCAACCGTGCTGGCCGAGAATCACATCGGTGCGGCTGTCGTGTCCGAGGATGCACTGCACATCCTCGGCATCGCATCTGAGCGCGATGTCGTGCGTGCCATTGCCGACCATCTGGATCTCTCATTGACGCCGGTTTCCGAAGTGATGAGTGCTGAGGTCTGCGCGCTACTGGGCACTGATTCAGTTGAGCACGCGATGGAGGTGATGACGAATCAACGAGTTCGGCATCTGCCAATTGTCGACGAGTCACTTGCGCTCGTCGGGCTCGTCAGTATTGGCGACCTGGTGAAGCATCGACTTGATCAGTTGGAAGGCGAACGAACGGCACTGATGGAGTACATCACCAAGGGTGGCTAGCCCCGCGGTGCAATCCGCAGCTGCAGACCATCTATGGGTCGCATCGTGACACCCGGATCGAATCGGGGCATGCCTGCACCTTCGGGGAATGCGAAACTGAACTGCGAGGTGAGCCGGGCAAGCAAGGCCACCGCCTCGGCATATGCAAAGTCGCGCCCGATGCACAGACGCGGTCCCGCCCCAAAGGGGAGGTAGGCGGATCGGTCGACGCTGCCGTCAAGAAAGCGATCGGGGTTGAACTGCTCAGGTCGCGTCCAGTACTCCGGATGCCGATGCACCAAGTACGGGCTCATGATCACCAACGAACCCGCTGGAATGCGGGCCTGCGCCAGTTCATCTTCAATCTGTGCCTTGCGGGTGATCAACCAGGCTGGCGGATAGAGCCGCAGAGATTCATCAATCACTGCGCGGGCCAATGGAAGCCGGGAGAGGTCAGTGATGCTGAGCCGCTGATCAGTCACCACTGCATCGGCTTCCATCTGTACGCGCTGCTGAATCTCCGGGTGCTCCGCGAGAAGAGCGAGGCACCAGGTCATCGCAGACGCCACGGTTTCGTGCCCGGCGACAATCATCGTGACGATCTCGTCACGAATCTGGGTTGCAGTCAGGTTGCTGCCCGAGTCATCCTTCGCCTGCATCAGCAGGTCAAGGACATCGGTGGTCTGCCGCGTGACGGCCGGGCTCGTGCGCGAGTGCAGCAGTCGATCAACAGCACCGTCGAGTTCAGCATTGGCGTGCCTCAGTTGGCGATTGCGTGGCGTGGGCACCCAGGATGGAGGGGCGATGGGAACCCGAGCGCGGGCGATCACGACACTCAGACCGTCAAGGGTTGCCGACACCAGCCGTTCAGCATCGTGAGACAGATCCTGGCCGAACAGTGCATGTCCGACAGTCTCAAGTGCGATCTTGGCCATGGCGGATTCGATGTCGACAACCGATGCCGACTCAAGTCTGTGCCATTGAGCAGCCAACTGCATTCCCGCGTAATCAACATGCACCACAAGTGGTGCCAGACGTTCAGGGTGGAATGCAGGTTGCAGAATCCGGCGCTGCTCGCGTGCATCCTTGCTTGCAAGCAGCCCCTGACCTGTCACTAGCGCGAGTGCTCGATACTGCAATGTGTCCTTGGTGTAATGGCGCGCCTGATCCACCAGCACGCGGCGCACTGCCACCGGATCGGTGAGCAGATAGCTGGGAGGTCGCGGGATGGGAAATTGCGCGATATCGCCATATCTGCGCCAGATCGCGTGCAGGTAGTCCAGCGGGTTCCGCCTGATCGCGGCAAATGCCGGCAGCATCTGCGGTCCGGTAGGTCCCGGAGCAGTGGCAGCAGTGCCGAGATAGGAGCGCTTGGGTACTTCGAGCAATGTGCTTCAGCTCAGCAATGAGACGCCGATGGGCGCATACAGGGTGGAGCGCTCCTGCACTGTGCGGCCGATCAGCTCGGCGATCGCGGCGAAGTCCTCAACGGTGATTCCCTGACCGTGCGTGGCGCCTGCTGCACGCGAGATGTTCTCATCCATCAATGTGCCGCCGAGATCATTGACCCCCGCACGCAGCAGTTGCTGCGCTCCGCTTGTCCCGAGTTTCACCCACGACGCCTGCACATTGTCGATGAACCCGTGGTAGGCAATGCGTCCGACAGCGTGCATCAAGACCGTCTCACGCCATGTGGGACCGCGGCGAGCGCCCTTCTTCAAGTACATCGGTGCCGCCATATGCACAAAGGGAAGCGGCACAAATTCAGTGAAGCCTCGCGTGCGTGACTGCAGATCCCGCGTGCGGATGAGGTGCCGGGCCCAATGTGCTGGCCTTTCCACCGACCCGAACATGATCGTCACATTGGATCGCAATCCCAGCTCATGAGCAGTCTCGTGAACTTCGAGCCATTGGTCGGTGTTGACCTTGTCCGGACAGATGATGGCGCGAATCTCGTCATCAAGGATTTCCGCAGCGGTTCCCGGCAGAGACTTCAACCCAGCCTCTCGCAAGGTCGTGAGGAACTCGCGCAAGGGGATGCCCAGGCGCCGGGCACCCTCCCAGACCTCCAAGGCCGAGAATGCGTGCAGATGAAGGCTGGGTGCTGCGTCGCGAACAGCCGACAAGATATCCAGATACGACTGACCATCGAAATCGGGATGGATGCCGCCTTGGAGGCAAACCTCAGTCGCGCCGAGTTCGACAGCCTCCACAGCCCGCGCGGCAACCTCGTCCGCAGACAGCAGGTAGGGGGCCCCGCGCAGGTTCAATGTCGCCGGTCCCTTGGAGAAGGCACAGAAGGTGCACTTGAAGGTGCACACGTTCGTGTAGTTGATATTGCGATTGCGAACGTAGGTGACGAGCTCGCCATTGACTGCTGCCCGAAGTTCATCAGCCAGACCGGCAACAGCTCGTACTTCAGCTCCTCGCGATTCGAACAACGCGACCAGCTCGGCCTCACCTGGAACCTGACCGGCTCGCACTCCCGCGAGCACCTCCCCCACAGCCCCGCCGACGCTCTTGGCCGACTGCGCTGGAATCAAGATGCCTGGAATCTGATCCGATCCTGAGTACCACGAGGTCGAACGGCGCCCAATCTGCACAACCTCTGGACCGGTGCCGACATTGGCGGCCTGGGCGTAACGCTCGGGGAACATTGCCCCTGCATCATCTCTGCCGAGTGCTTCAGCATCGCCTCGGTCCTGCACCGCGAAGTGCAGGGCTGGATCAATCCACTTTGCAGGATCTCGGGCGAACTCAGGGTGAATGGTCAGCCGAGGCACCAGCGAGAGTCCCTTTGCCTCGACTATCGCTCGGAGGTCTTCGATATGCGGCCAAGGTCGCTCTGGATTGACGTGATCAGCGGTGATCGGCGAGATTCCACCGAAGTCGTCAATGCCCGCATCAAGCAGCGCCCCAGAATCCTCAACGAGATTCGGTGGCGCCTGCACATGAACATCCGCCGGCAGGATTGCGCGTGCAAGTGCAATGGCCTCCAAGTGATCTGCCTCTGGACACGCGGGCCACAAGCGCATCACGGTGTCCGACTTCGGCATGAAATTCTGCACGATGACTTCCTGCACGTGCCCATGACGAGCATGCGACGCAGCAATGGCCTCCAGCGCCTCGATGCGATCCGCGCGAGTTTCACCGATGCCCACGAGAATTCCCGTGGTGAATGGGATGTGCAATTCACCGGCGTACTCCAGGGTCGCCAGCCGCCGCTCGGGAGTCTTGTCCGGTGCTCCACGATGCGCCGCAAGATCTCCGCGCAGAGTCTCAATCATCATGCCTTGGCTCGGAGCAACCGTGCGCAGCCGAGCCAGATCGGCGCGCGAAATGGCACCCGCATTGGCATGCGGCAGAAGCCCTGTTTCATCCAGGACTGCCTGACAGGCAGCGACCAAGTAGTCAATGGTGGATTCATAGCCATGCTCATCAAGCCACACGCGCGCAACGGGATACCGCTCCTCTGGCGCTTCGCCGAGGGTGAAGAGCGCTTCGTGACAGCCCACCTCCGCTCCGGCGCGAGCGATGTCTACCACTTGATCAAGCAGGAGGTACGGGGCGACATGCGCTGGCGATTGGGCAAAGGTGCAATAGCCACATCGATCCCGACACAAAGTGGTCAGGGGAATGAAGACCTTGGGCGAGTACGTCACCCGGGTTGAAGGAAACTTCATGGGACTACTCATGGACTGCCGATGGTGGATGCACGAAGCCCTCCGGCTCGATCTGCAGGGTTGAATGAGCGATGTTGAAATGTCCGACGAGGCAGGATTGCAAGTCAGTCAGCAGGATGCCTGTGTCGCAGGCGGGCTGTTGAGTGCGAACAACCACATGCGCACTCATCACTTCCTTGCCTGAGGTGATGGTCCACGCATGCATGTCATGCACGTCCACGACATTGGGCTGTCCGAGCAGGTGGCTGCGCACCTCTGCCAAGTCCAAGGAACGCGGGGTGGTCTCCAGCAGAATGTCGAGAGTCTCCTTCAGCAGCAGCCATGCTCTTGGAAGAATCATCAGCGCAACGGCAACAGAGGCGAGTGGATCAATGCGATCCCAGCCAGTGAGCCAGATCCCAAGCGCCGCAACAATGACAGCGACGGAACCAAGAAGATCGCCCATCATCTCCAGGTAGGCGCCCTTGAGATTCAGGCTCTGCTTGGCTCCCCCGCTCAGCAGTCGCATCCCAATGATGTTGGCAATAAGGCCAATGGTGGCAAAGCCGAGCATGAGTGGGCCATCGATGGCCTCCGGCTCCTGCCAGCGTTGCCAGGCCTCGAAGCCGATGAACCCAGCGACCAGGAAGAGCAGGAGCGAATTGGCCGCAGCCGCCAAGATCTCCAGGCGCTGCAGACCAAAGGTGCGCTGCAGAGTCACGGGCCGTGCAGCCAAGGTCAAGGCAATCAAGGAGATCAGCAGCCCAGTGACATCGGTCAGCATGTGTCCGGCATCAGCGAGCAGGGCGAGCGAGCCCGAGACCAGGCCACCGATGATCGAGATGACCAGCACACTGGCCGACAGCATCACTGCGTAGATGAGCCGTCGACGCATCTGGCCTGCCGTCATCTC
>DNXA01000091.1:3107-4676 GCA_003506065.1 Actinomycetota bacterium | reverse complement strand
GGATTCGGCATCTTCGAGCGCGCAGCCCGCAATGCTCGCTTGGGCCGCAATCCGCGCACAGGTGAGACGGTGAAGATCAAGGCCACCAAGCTTCCGAAGTTCCGTGCTGCTGCAGAGTTCAAGGCAGTCGTTGCCGGCACCAAGAAGGCTGCACCGGCAAAGAAGGCCGCACCGGCAAAGAAGGCTGCACCAGCCAAGAAGTCCGCGCCAGCAAAGAAGGTTGTTGCAAAGAAGGCTGCACCGGCAAAGAAGGCTGCACCAGCAAAGAAGGTTGTTGCCAAGAAGGCACCGGCCAAGAAGGCCACCCGCCGCTAGTTTTCGTCAACAGTGATGGGCCTCGCCAATTGGCGAGGCCCATCACTGTTGTATGGCACGTATGGGGGTTATGCCGAGAGCTTCCGACGTGGCTGACCCCACGCCGATTCGCGCTGCATCCCATAGATCAAGTGCCGTGTCGACGTCGCGACGCGCGCGCGACAGCAGTGCCGCATTTGCAGGAGAGTCGGGTTGTATCTCTGCGTAGCCTGCTTGTGCGTGGCGCGCATGCGAGCGGCGGCCGAACATCGGCACGCAGGCGCTGGCGTCCTTGGCAAACAGCATCGTGGTTCCGAGTCCTTGCGCGTCGGTGACGAAGCTTCTTTTGTCCGCCTCTGCAAGCTGGAGGGCACACGTGAGCGATTCCGCGGTCAGGCACGGAAGATCAGCAGCAATGACTGCTACCGGTCCCTCAATGGTCTGCAGGCCTGCAGAGAGGTCCGGATTGAGTCCATGGGGTCCGGTCAGGTGGATACGCACCGAAGGACCAACCCGCAAATGCAGGTCGGCGTCGTCTGTCACCACGACAATCTCGCCAATGCCGGCCGCATTTGCCATAGCACTGAGCACATCAGTGAGAAATGCGGCGGACAGGCGAGCGCGAATCGACGGGTCCTGATCCAGTCGACTCTTTGCAAGGGCCGAGGCCTTCACCGGCACGAGAGCGGTCCAGAGCATCTCCGCATCCAACCGCATGGGGGCATTAGTCTGGGCCAGTGTTCACCGCTGCCCTCCAAGAGGCTCATCCATGAGCCGGGTGGCAACAATGGGATCAGGCTCCTGGGGCACGGTGTTCTCCATGGTGATGGCCGATGCCGGCAGCGAGGTCGTCATGTGGTCACGCGATGCGGCCGTGGCTGGGGAGATCAACTCATCCCATAGCAATCAGCAGTACCACCCGAGTCTGGTGCTTCCCCCAACCGTGCGGGCCACCACAGATGCAGCAGATGCACTCGCCGGTGCCGACATCGTGGTGATTGCCCTGCCGGCTCAAGTGCTGCGCGCCAATCTTGCTGAATGGGCCGCCTTCATCCCACACTCCGCGATTCTGGTGAGCCTGATCAAGGGCATAGAACTGGGAACCATGCGACGGATGAGTGAGGTGATTGCCGAGGAGACTGGCGCTGCACCCGAGCGCATCGTCGTGGTCTCCGGACCGAATCTGGCCCGTGAGATCGCCATGCGTCAGCCCTCTGCTACCACGGTTGCCTGTGTTGACGAATCCAGCGCCCAGCTTCTGCAGGACGCTTGCAC
>DNXA01000091.1:0-3067 GCA_003506065.1 Actinomycetota bacterium | reverse complement strand
TCGCAAGCCTCGCTCATGACGCGTGGCCTGGCTGAGATCGCCAGGCTGGGCGTAGCGCTTGGTGCTGATCCGCTGACTTTCCAGGGGCTGGCGGGGGTTGGTGACCTCGTGGCGACCTGTCAATCGCCGTTGTCGCGCAATCGCACCTTTGGCGAGAACATCGGCAGCGGTTTGTCGGTTGCAGAGACCATTGAGCGCACCCGCCAGACATGTGAGGCGTACCGCAGCTGCGAGCCAATCCTGGAACTTGCGCGCGCCCATCACGTGGATATGCCGATCACCGAGCAGGTGGTCAATGTCCTGCACTACGGAGCGGCTCCGCACACAATGGCGGCTGCTTTCATGGCGCGTGACACCAAGCCTGAGCACGAGGGTGCCGCGTTGGGAGCAGGCGGGTGAGTTCGACCCGATTGCGGATCGCGGTGGTCTTCGGTGGTCGCAGCAGTGAGCACAGCATTTCGTGCATCAGTGCTTCGGGAGTGATGAGTGCCCTTGATCCTGAGAAATACGAGGTGCTGGCAATCGGCATCACGACCGATGGCCGGTGGGTCATTGTGGATTCAGCCCTTGATTTCTCGCTGTCAGGCAGCACTCTTCCCAAGGTGCCAGATGTCGGCGAGTGTGCCGCGTTGAGTCCCGATCCCGTCCAAGTGCTGCATCAGCTTGGGCACATCGATGTCGTGTTCCCGGTGCTCCACGGGCCCTGGGGCGAGGACGGAACTGTGCAGGGCCTGCTTGAGCTGGCGGGCTTGCCCTATGTCGGCTCCGGTGTTCTTGCGTCAGCGGCTGGCATGGACAAGGTCACCATGAAGGTGCTGCTGGCGCATGCAGGTCTGCCGGTGGGTGCCTTCATCGGCATCACGAATCGTCAGTGGGATGCCGATCCTTCAGCCTGCTTGGCGCGCGCAGCTGCTCTTGGCCTGCCGGCCTTCGTCAAACCTGCGCGGGCGGGCTCCTCCCGAGGCATCTCGAAAGTGAAGGTACTGGCTGAACTCAGTGATGCAATTGAAGATGCACGCACGCACGATCCGCGCGTGATCGTCGAGGCCGCAGTTGCCGCAGGTCGCGAGATTGAATGCGGGGTCCTGGTGCTTGCCGATGCACAGGTCAGTGCGAGCAGATGCGCCGAGATTGTGGTGGGTGGAGCGCATGAGTTCTACGACTTCGATGCCAAATACCTGGAGGACTCCGCGGAACTCATTGTTCCTGCACCGTTGGAACCGGCGGTGGAAGCGCAGATTCAGGCGCTGGCCATCGACGCTTTCGAGGCACTTGGATGCGAGGGTCTGGCCCGGGTTGATTTCTTCATCGGTGCCGATGGCGAGGTCTTGATCAACGAAGTGAACACCATGCCCGGCTTCACTCCCATCTCGATGTTCCCTCGCATGTGGCAGGCATCTGGTGTGAGTTATTCCGAGGTGCTGGATGCGCTCATCGCAGATGCCCTTCGCCGTGGCACTGGGCTGCGGTGAATCAGCATGAGCCAGGCACTCTTGGCGAACTCGGCGAATTCGGTCTGATCTCAAAGGTCACTGAAGGCCTGCCCCAGAATTCGCAAGTACTCGTGGGACCCGGGGATGACGCAGCAGTGGTGGCCGTGCCCGATGGGTCAGTGGTCATCAGTACCGACGTGTTGATCGAGGGTCGGCATTTTCGTCGCGACTGGTCGACCCCAATCGACATCGGCAGACGAGCAGCAGCTGCAAGCCTGTCGGACATCGTGGCGATGGGCGCGCAGCCAACGGCGGTCGTTGTGGCCTTCGCCGGACCGGCGGACCTTCCAGCAGCCTGGGCGGTTGCGTGCACGGCCGGCCTGCGCGCTGAATTGGATTCACTCAAGGTTGCCCTAGTCGGTGGCGACGTGACCTCTGCTGACGCCGTGATGATCACGGTGACGGCGATCGGTGATCTCGCTGGACGTGAACCGGTGCTGCGCTCGGGGGCGAGGCCAGGTGATCTCATTGCCATTGCTGGCCGACACGGTTGGGCCGCAGCCGGACTCGCACTGCTGTCGAGGGGCTTTCGCTCGCCGAAGAAGCTCGTCGATGCGCATCGCTTCCCCCTTCCGCCATATGAGGCCGGACCGCTTGCCGCGCGCAGTGGCGCCACAGCGATGATCGATGTGAGCGATGGGCTCATTGCTGATGCCCGTCATCTGGCGCAGGCATCCAATGCCGTGCTCGCAATCGACAGCTCGCTGATCGCGGTGCCAGAGGAGCTGGCCTCGGCTGCCTCGGCCTACAACATGGATCCGCGTGAGTGGATGCTGACCGGAGGCGATGACCACGCCCTGCTGGCCACCTTTCCCAAGCAGGTCAAGATCCCTTCGATCTTCGCCGTGATCGGTGAGGTCCAGGCGTCAGGGACTCAAGGCGCAGGGGTGAGCGTCGATGGGCATATCGTGAAGTCCAGAGGCGGCCACGAGCACTTTCGCAGTTGAGTCCCAAAACAAATCAGGCGCAGTCAATGACTGCGCCTGATAAGAATGAGGGGAACTATCCGCGAACGACCTTGCCTGCCTTCAGGCAGGAGGTGCAGACGTTCTGGCGCTTGGGGGTCTTGCCCACAAGGGTGCGAACGCGCTGGATGTTCGGGTTCCAACGACGCTTGGTGCGTCGGTGCGAGTGAGAGATGCTGTGCCCGAAGCCTGGGCCCTTACCGCAGACGTCGCAGTTAGCAGACACCGTGCACTCCTATCGTGTTCAGGGCAGATCACGTTCGCGCCGGAGCACGGGACGGGGTCACGCCTGGTGTTGGATGCTGCTAGTCCTTCTTGCAGCCGACTTAGGTTACCCGAGTCTGACGTCGCTTACAAAACCGGGTGAGAATCCGGAGTATCTGGGAGGTGCACCATCAGTGTGGAGGAGGCCTCAACCCGCCTCGATCGGGTGCTTGGAGGCAAGACTGCAACGGCGCTGACCAAGGCATTTGGCTANNGGCGAGGCAGTCACCCTGCTCGCTGAGGTGGTCAGCGTGACCAGCAGGCCGATGCGACAACGCCGGGGGAATCTGGTCGAAGTCGTGGTGAGTGATGGCAGCGAGCGCATCAGCCTGACCTTCTTCAACC
>DNXA01000064.1 GCA_003506065.1 Actinomycetota bacterium | reverse complement strand
TCGTAGCGGACAGATCTGGCCGATCACGCTGGCTTGCGTAGCGCTGCAAATCACCATCGCGAAACTTTTCCCACTGCTGCCACGCGGCTTGTTCGCCGGCTGGCGGAAGAGTGAGTCCTGTCGGCATGTCAGTCACAGTGGGCAGTTCATCCGAGATGCCGGCGTGGATGAATGTGCGTTCCGAGACAGGCGCTGGCCCGCGCCAGCCGTGCTCTGCCCAGGCGCGGTAGTAAGGCGTGAACACGCGGTATGGCGAGCCATCGGCTTTCGTGACCCGTCCGGGCGATACGGCATATGGCGAGCCAGTGCTGATCAATGGAATCGAACCCAGACCCGCTGCGACTGCAGAGTCTCGAGCCCGACCATAGGGGCCGAAGTCTTCGGAGATATGCACACGGTGGATCCCCAGCGACCGGGCAAGCTCAGGGATGACAACTGCGGGTTCGCCTCGGCGGATCAGCAGCGTGCCACCCAGGCTGTCATCCAGAGAGCGCAACGAAGCAAGAAGGTAAGCACGGCGAGCGGGACCAGATGCGTTCCAGAGCACCGGGTCAACGACGAATAGCGGAACAACGCCATCACTTGGGGCGTCAGATGCCGCGTTCAGTGCTGGATTGTCGGCCAGGCGGAGATCCCGTCGAAACCACATGATCACAGGCATCTCTGCAGCGTAGAACGCAAGCGGGTGTCCGTGCTGCTCGCCTGCCTGACGTAGGCTGAGGGCTGCCTCAGAGCACCTGCCATGCGAGCAAGAAAGGGGCCACGTGACTGCACTGATCGATACCACAGAGATGTATTTGCGCACCATCTTCGAACTTGAGGAGGAGGGAATTGCGCCGATGCGCGCCCGAATCACGGAGCGCCTGCATCAAAGTGGCCCGACTGTCTCGCAGACCGTTGCGCGCATGGAGCGCGACGGCCTCGTCATCGTCACTCAGGATCGCCAGTTGCAATTCACAGACGAGGGCCGTGAGGCAGCAGTTCGTGTCATGCGCAAGCACCGGCTTGCCGAGTGCCTGCTCGTGTCCGTTCTCGGCCTGCCCTGGGAAGACGTGCATATCGAAGCCTGCCGGTGGGAGCACGTGATGAGCGAGACGGTCGAACTTCGGCTGCTCGAAATCCTGGGTCATCCGACGGAATCGCCCTACGGAAATCCGATTCCCGGACTTGGCGACCTCACCCACTCACCAGATGGGCTCGTCGACAAGGTCGAAGGATTGATGTCCTTGACTGATGTGGTGACGCCCGAGGTGCAACGAGTCAAGATTCGACGACTGTCAGAGCCGGTGCAGGAAGATGCTCTCGCAATGGTGCAGCTGCGTCGCGTTGGCGCTACCCCTGGTTCAACTGTGCTTGTCAATCGCACGATTGGCGGCATTCACATTGGCAACAGTGGCGAATATGCCGAGATCAGCGATGAAGTTGCCCAGCACATCCTGGTTCAGCCACAAGCCTGATCAAGCAACGTCGAGCTGCATGCGCAGAGGAACCCCTGATCGGTAGCCCTCGGTCAATTTCACGCCAAGAGTCTGGTGGAGTTGGATTGTGTTGAGGTCAAAGCCGAGTCTGGATGCAGCCATGTACAGCCGCCATACCCGAGCTGTTCCGAGTCCGGCCTCGGCCACTGCCTCATCCCAGTGGGCCTCGAGGTTCTGGCACCAGTGCTGAAGTGTGAGTGCGTAGTGCTCGCGCAGGTTCTCTTCGTGACGAATCTCAAAGCCTGCGTCGTTCATCGTGCTCATCACATGTCCGGGACCTGACAGCTCGCCGTCTGGGAAGACGTAACGATTGATGAATGACGTGCGGTAGTGCGAGGGCTCCTTGTCGTTGGGACGAGTGATGGTGTGATTCAGCATTCGTCCGCCCTCACGAAGCTTGTTGAACATGAAGCTGAAGTAGGACAGGTAGTTGGCGCGGCCAATGTGCTCAGTTAGCCCAATGGATGAGATCGCATCGAATCCAGATTCCGGGACGTCGCGGTAGTCGCTGAATCGAATCTCGGCTACCTCGTTGAGCCCGGCGTCGAGGATTGCCTGTTGACCCCACTGTGCCTGCTGCTGCGAGAGTGTGACGCCGATCGCCTTGACCCCGTAGTGCCTCACGGCATGCAGGATCATCCCGCCCCATCCGCAGCCCACATCGAGCAGTCGCATGCCTGGCTGCAAGCCGAGTTTGCGGCAGACGAGATCGAACTTCGCNNGATGGACCCAGCACCCAGTTGTAGAACTGATTGGACACGTCGTAGTGATGGTGGATCGCGTCAGCATCTCGGGTCTTGGAGTGCCGACGTCCGGAGAGCTTGCGTTCCTGTGGAGGTGGCGAGGGCCGGGAGATCACGTACGGCAGCAGTTCCTTTGCCAAGCGCGCCTTCTCTTTGACACTCAGGTGCGAGGTGTCCAGTGGATAGAGCCTGGCCAGGGCCTGGTAGGTGTCCCCGATGATCTCCAGATCCCCGCTGACGTAGGCGCGGGCCAGCCCGAGCTGTGAACGGGCAGTGGCGATGTACTGCGCTCCGCGCGGATTGCGCAGTTCGAGAGTGACCTCCGCGTCGGGCGGGCCGGCGGTTGATCCGTCGAATGCACGGAAGGCGACCCCGCGTTCCTCCGGGACGATCGTGGCAAAGACTTCAGAGAGTGTCATCGCTGTTCCACCACCTTTTCGTACAGTCCGAGCAGTCGACCTGCAGGGTCATACCGTGCTTTGAGCGCGGGGTATTGCATGCCTCCGTAGATCGACCA
>DNXA01000126.1 GCA_003506065.1 Actinomycetota bacterium | reverse complement strand
CAGCATCACCACCGTTGCCATCGAGCTTGGCGTCGACGATCAATGACGTGGCGGCATCGGCATCGGCGGCAGCAAGGCGCAGCCAGGCTTGGCTCACCAAGGTCTTGGTCGATTCGATAGATCGCTCTGTGGCAGGCAGATCGAACATCCGCTCAAGGACTTCGTGGACCAAGGTGCCACGCACTGCTGCAGCAGAGGGCGGCTCAGGAAGACGATCGATGCTGCGCAATCGAAAGAGCAGAGGGCAGGTTTGGAAGTCATTGGCCCTCGACGGTGACAATGCACGGGGAAAGGCCTGACTCACGCTGCTCACTGTAGGGCGAAGGGGTGACTACGCTTATTCGAATGTCGAATGCAGTGCACCGCAAGGGTCCGTTTCGAGAAGGCGATCTCGCCCAGCTCACAGATCCCAAGGGCAAACTGCACACCATCACTCTGACGCCAGGCAAGGTCTTTCACAGTCATCGTGGCGGTCTGCCGCACGACGAGATCATCGGCCAGGAATCTGGCTCGGTCCTCAACGCCTCAGGCGGCTCGCCATATCTGGTGCTCCGCCCGCTGCTTGATGATTTTGTGCTCTCAATGCCGCGCGGCGCCACAGTGGTCTATCCCAAGGACGCGGCGCGCATCGTCGGGCTGATGAACCTCCACCCAGGTGATCGGGTTGCCGAGGCTGGGGTCGGATCCGGTGCACTGACCTGCTCGCTGCTCAAAGCCGTCGGTGCTGAAGGCATGGTCTACAGCTTCGAGCGGCGCGAGGAATTCGCCGTCATCGCCGAGGCGAACGTCGAGACTTGGTTTGGCACTCGCCCGCCGCAGTGGTCATTGATCCTGGGCGATCTGACCCACGCATTGCAGGAACGCGATCTGGATGCCGTTGTGCTCGACATGTTGGCCCCATGGGAGTGCTTGGACACCGTGGCTGCAGCCCTGTGCCCTGGGGGTGTGCTCGTCGGCTACGTCGCCACGACCACTCAATTGTCAAAGCTGGTCGAGACGATGCGAGTCGCCGGAGTATGGACAGAGCCGCGGGCTGAGGAGTCGATGCTGCGCACCTGGCACCTGGACGGCCTTTCGGTGCGCCCTGACCATCGGATGAACGGTCATACCGGCTTTTTGGTCACTGCGCGACGGCTTGCTCCAGGTGCCGTGCTGCCAGCGCGACGTCGCAGACCGGCACCAGGTGCCTATGGCGAGGACTACACCGGGCCGGGGTCTGAACGCGCCGCGATCGTGGAAATTGACAGTGAACAGTTAGAGTCCTAGCACGAGCAATGCGAAGGAGGGGCAATGACGGACCCGAATACGCCTGAGGCTGAGCGTGTCATTGCTCTGGAATCTGCCCTCACTCGCCTGCGCGGCGAAGTCATCGCTCAGAAAGATCACAACAACCGCCTGATCGGCACCTTGCGCGACGCGCGGGAGCAGATCGTCAATCTCAAGGGCGAACTCGATCGTCTTGCCATGCCACCGGCTGGATACGGCACCTTCCTGCGAGCCGTGGATGATTCCAGCGCTGACGTGCTCTCCTCGGGCCGCAAGATGCATGTTCCGGTTGCCCCAGGCATCGATCTCAGCACCCTTGCACCAGGTCAGGAGATCATGCTCAGTGACTCCATGACCATCATCGGTGTTCGAGATTTCGAGGATGTCGGCGAGATCGTGATGCTCAAAGAGCTCATCGACAACGGAACGCGCGCACTGGTGGTTGGCCGGTCCGATGATGAACGGGTCATTCGGCTGGCTGAACCCCTGCTGGCAATCCGGCTGCGCGCTGGGGATTCCCTGCTGCTCGACACTCGTTCGGGCTACGCCACAGAGCGGGTGCCGAAGTCCGAAGTTGAGGAACTCGTGCTCGAAGAGGTTCCCGACATCCGGTACGAGGACATCGGCGGCTTGGGGGAGCAGATCGAGTCCATCCGTGACGCGGTCGAACTTCCATTCCTGCATGCCGAGCTGTACACCGAGCATCAGCTGAAGGCGCCGAAGGGCATCTTGCTCTATGGCCCTCCCGGCTGCGGGAAGACCTTGATTGCGAAGGCGGTTGCGAACTCACTGGCCAAGAAGGTCGCTGAACGCAATGGCACCGAGGAGGGTCGCTCGTTCTTTCTCAATATCAAGGGCCCAGAACTGCTCAATAAGTACGTCGGCGAAACCGAACGCCATATTCGCCTGGTATTCCAACGCGCTCGCGAAAAGGCCTCCGAGGGGATGCCGGTCATCGTGTTCTTCGATGAGATGGATTCGCTCTTCCGCACTCGCGGTTCTGGAGTCTCCAGTGACGTGGAGAACACCATCGTGCCGCAGTTGCTCAGTGAGATCGACGGAGTCGAAAGACTCGAGAACGTGATCGTGATCGGCGCCTCGAATCGTGAGGACATGATCGATCCGGCGATTCTGCGCCCGGGGCGGCTGGATGTGAAGATCAAGATTGCTCGGCCCGATGCCGAGGCGGCTCGCGAGATCTTCAGCAAGTACTTCGTCCCTGAACTGCCGATTCATCCCGATGACGTGGCGGCTCACGATGGTGATGTGCCGGCAGCCTGCGCAGCAATGATTCAACGTGCGGTCGAGATGATCTATGCAGAGTGCGATGAGAACCGTTTCCTTGAGGTCACCTACGCCAATGGCGACAAGGAGATCCTGTACTTCAAGGACTTCAACTCCGGAGCCATGATTGAGAACATCGTTGCTCGGGCGAAGAAGGCGGCCATCAAGGCCTACCTCGATACCGGTGAGAAGGGCATTCGTGTTCAGCATCTGATCGATGCGTGCCTGGACGAGTTCCGTGAGAACGAGGACCTGCC
>DNXA01000227.1 GCA_003506065.1 Actinomycetota bacterium | reverse complement strand
TCGCCCAGTTCAAGCTGCGTGAGGGTCAGCCGATCGGTGTGCACGTCACACTGCGCGGTGACCGCATGTGGGAGTTCCTGGATCGCCTGCTTTCCGTTGCGCTGCCTCGTATCCGTGACTTCCGTGGCCTTTCGTCAAAGCAGTTCGATGGCAACGGCAACTACACCTTCGGACTCAGTGAGCAGTCGATGTTCCACGAGATCGATCAGGACAAGATCGATCGCAGCCGTGGCATGGACATCACACTGGTGACGACCGCGACCAACGATGATGAAGGCCGCGCATTGCTTCGCCTTCTCGGATTCCCCTTCAAGGAGGCCTGAGCCATGGCGAAGAAAGCACTCATCCAAAAGCAGCAGAAGACGCCGAAGTTCAAGGTTCGTGCGTACACACGCTGCAACAAGTGCGGTCGTCCGCATTCTGTCTACCGCAAGTTCGGCCTCTGCCGTATTTGTCTCCGTGAAATGGCACACGCTGGCGAACTGCCAGGCGTGACCAAGAGCAGCTGGTAACCAACGACGCTGAAGGTCCGCTACGGCGGAAACCGCAACGAGGAAGGCCTTAGGCCAAACACATGACAATGACTGACCCGATTGCAGACATGCTTGCGCGCTTGCGCAACGCAAACTCTGCCTATCACGACACAGTGGCGATGCCGCACAGCAAGATCAAGGTGCACATCGCCGAGATCTTGAAGCGCGAGGGTTACATCGCTGGCTTCAGCGAGACCGATGATGCTGTGGGGCGCACCTTGACCCTGCAGCTGAAGTACGGTCCCAGCCGCGAGCGTTCCATCGCTGGCCTGCGCCGGGTGTCCAAGCCCGGACTGCGCGTCTACGCGAAGAACACCGCGATTCCGCGCGTGCTCGGCGGCTTGGGCATCGCGATTCTCTCCACGTCCACTGGTCTGCTCACAGACCGCCAGGCCAAGCAGAAAGGCGTAGGTGGGGAAGTCCTCGCCTACGTCTGGTAGGGGTATCTGATGTCACGTATTGGACGTCTGCCCATCACGCTCCCAGCGGGAGTCACGGCAACCATCAACGGCCAGCTCGTCAGTGTCAACGGCCCCAAGGGTTCGTTGAGCTTCACTGTCGCTGAGCCCATCGAGGTGACCATGGAGGACGGCATCGTTGCTGTCACCCGTCCCAACGATGAGCGTCGCTCACGCGCGCTGCATGGTCTGAGCCGCACGCTGATCGCCAACATGGTGATCGGTGTGACAACCGGCTATGAGAAGTCACTCGAGCTCGTCGGCACCGGCTACCGCGTTGCGGCAAAGGGCACCGATCTTGAGTTCCAGCTCGGCTTCAGTCATCCGGTGCTCGTGCCTGCTCCTGCAGGCATCTCCTTCCAGGTCGAAAGCCCGGTGAAGGTCAAGATCCAGGGCATCGACAAGCAACAGGTCGGCGAAGTCGCCGCCAACATCCGCAAGATTCGTCCGCCGGAGCCTTACAAGGGCAAGGGCGTGCGCTACGAGGGTGAAGTCATCCGCCGCAAGGCTGGAAAGGCGGGCAAGAAGTGAGTTCCTACGGCATCAAGCTCGGCAAGGGCAACAAGAATGTTGTCGGCCGCAAGCGTCGCCACATCCGCGTGCGCAAGAAGGTTTCCGGAACGCCCGAGCGTCCCCGCCTGGTCGTCACCCGATCTGCCCGTCACATGGTGGCGCAGGTCGTGGACGACACTGTCGGTCGCACCCTGGCTTCGGCCTCCACGATGGAGACCGATCTTCGTGGGGCGACTGAGGACAAGACAGCCAAGGCACGCTCGGTTGGCCAGTTGGTCGCCGATCGCGCCAAGAAGGCCGGAGTCGAAGCGGTCGTGTTCGATCGCGGCGGCAACAAGTACCACGGTCGTGTGGCCGCTCTCGCTGAGGGCGCCCGCGAGGGTGGCCTGGACTTCTAAGACGTATTCGGACATAGGGAAGAAGGAACACAACCATGGCAGCAACCCAGCGCCGCGAAGGCGGCACAGGTGAGCGCAAGGATCGCAAGGAGCGTTCTCCTCGCGAAGAGAAGTCCGCATTCGTCGAGCGTGTAGTCGCAATCAACCGCGTCTCCAAGGTCGTCAAGGGTGGTCGTCGCTTCAGCTTCACCGCGCTTGTGGTCGTCGGTGACGGCGACGGCATGGTCGGTGTCGGCTACGGCAAGGCCAAGGAAGTGCCTGCAGCGATCGCCAAGGGTGTTGAAGAGGCCAAGAAGCATTTCTTCAAGGTCCCGCGCATCCAGGGCACCATTCCGCATCCCATCACTGGCGAGGCTGCCGCAGGCGTTGTCATGCTGCGCCCAGCTGCCCCCGGTACCGGTGTCATTGCCGGTGGTCCGGTGCGTGCAGTACTGGAGTGCGCTGGCATTCACGACATCCTGAGCAAGTCAATGGGCTCTGACAACGCAATCAACGTGGTCCACGCGACCATCGCTGCGCTGAAGGGCCTTGAATCACCTGAGCAGGTTGCCGCACGTCGCGGTCTGACAGTTGAAGAGGTTGCTCCGCCGCAGTTGCTGCGTGCGCGTGCAGCAGGGATCGGTGCGTGATGGCGAGCTTGAAGGTCACTCAGAAGAAGTCAGGGATCGGCGGCACGCAGGGTCAGCGCAACACTTTGCGCTCACTTGGCCTGAAGCGCATCAATGACACAGTGGTCAAGGAAGACCGCCCAGAAATCCGCGGCATGGTCAACACCGTGCAGCACCTAGTTGTAGTTGAGGAGGTCGAGTAACCATGGCACTCAAAGTCCATCACCTTCGCCCGGCCCCGGGCGCCAAGACTGAGCGCACCCGCAAGGGTCGTGGTGAAGCCTCCAAGGGCAAGACCGCTGGTCGTGGCACCAAGGGCACCAAGGCGCGCTATCAGGTTCCTGCCCGCTTCGAGGGTGGCCAGATGCC
>DNXA01000060.1 GCA_003506065.1 Actinomycetota bacterium | reverse complement strand
CAACGGTGGGGGTCGGCAGCCTGCCAGGCTGGTTCGAAATCGGAGCCGATCCAATGTGGACCGAATCTCCTACTCCTTACGGTCCGGCATTCCTGTGGATCGAACGCACCGTCGCGGGCATCGCCCACCCCAACGCCTATCTGGCCGGGATTCTGCTGCGGTTCTCAAGCCTGATCGGCCTTGCGCTGCTTGCAGTCTTCCTGCCCAAACTGGCCAAGGCATACGGTGTTGATGGCGCAATGGCCTTCTGGGTAGGGGTGCTCAACCCGCTCGTCATCATGCACTTTGTCTCTGGGGCCCACAACGATGCATTGATGGTCGGCTTGATTGTGTTCGCCCTATGGCTGGGAACTCGCAACCAGTGCCTGTGGGCTGCCGCACTGGTGGGCCTGGCTGCATCGGTGAAGCCAATCGGACTGATCGCCTTGCCCTTCATCGGACTGCAGTACGCAGGCGTGGGTGCGAGTTGGACCAAGAAGATCAAGTCCTGGTTGCTCACGGCGCTTGCAGCTTTCGTGGTGATCGTCTGCACCTTCCTGGTGGTTGGCGCCGGCTTCGGAGTGCTGTCCGCGGCATTCGGCACGCCAGGAGGCCTATTGACCTGGCTGTCCCCCACAACTGCAATTGGCCAAGTGGTCGGAGGGATCACCACAGTTCTGGGCATTACCCCAGATGCCTACGGGGTCATTGAAGTCTTTCGAACTCTGGGCACTGTGCTGGCTCTAGGCGTGATCCTCTGGCTGCTGGTCACCTCTGATCGGCGAACTCCGCTGCGCGGACTCGCGCTGGCCTTTGGTGTAGTGGTGCTGCTCGGCGCAGTCGTGCATCCCTGGTACGTGCTGTGGGCGCTGCCGTTGTTCGCGGCATCTGGACTCAACCTGCGCGAGCGACGCATCATGATCATCGTGACGATCGTGCTGATCATTCACGGCATGATTGAAAGCAGCACTGCAGCAGACAATGTCTGGAATGTCACCGACGTGATCACCTTCCTGCTGGCCTTGGCAACAGTCGCCATCATCAGTCTTGCCAGCCCGCGCGAGCGAGCCTTGGTGCTCGCGACCAACGCGCCTCCTGCTTCATGAGCAGCCGAGAGCTGGACTCTGCCGGCATCATCGACCCCGCTCTGCGACGTTCCTATGAACGCTGCCGCGAACTCAATGCGCAATACGGCAAGACCTATTACCTGGCCACCCTGCTACTGCCCCCGGCAAAGCGACCATTCGTCCATGCGCTGTATGGACTTGCCCGATTTGCCGACGAGATCGTCGATATGATGAGCGGCCGCGTATCGGACGCGCTACGCCGGGATCGCCTCGAACAATGGGCCGCCCAATTCTTTGCTGATCTTGATCGCGGATCCTCAAGCGAGGCCATCATCACCGCGGTGATCGACACAGCGCAGCGCTGGCACATTCCACGAGCGCACTTCGAGGCCTTCTTCACATCGATGGCGATGGATCTCAGTGTCGCCGAATACGCAAGCTACGACGAACTGTACACGTACGTCTACGGATCCGCGGCAGTCATCGGACTGCAAGTCGTTCCCATCCTTGAACCGACGAACCAAGCCGCGTACGCGTACGCAATCGATCTCGGCATCGCCTTCCAGTTGGCGAACTTCATCCGCGATGTGAATGAGGACCTCGATCGCGGACGCGTCTACTTGCCGCTCGATGAACTTGCAGCATTCGGCGTGACACGTAGGGATCTTGAGCAGCGCAAGGCCACGCCCCCGATCAAAGAAGCGCTCGCATTCCAGATCGCGAGAGTTCGGCAGTTGGAGGAGCGTTCGAAGATCGGCATCACCATGCTCCATCCGGCGACTCAGCCATGCATCGATGCAGCGCGCGAGCTGTACTGCGGGATCGTGGACGAGGTAGAACGCATCGACTACGAGGTGTTCGACAAGCGGGCCAGAGTGTCACTGGCGCGGCGCATGCAGGTAGCGGCACCAGCCTGGATCGCCGCAAGGCGAGCGCGCCGCGAATTCGGCTCAGGCGCCACCGCTGTGCTCTAGTCCGGCTTGCGCCAGATCGGCGGCCCGGCAACTGGGGAGCGCTGGATTCCCTTGCGCCCCAACCAGATCCACATCGACAAGGTCAGCAGGACCAGCGCGAATCCGAACATCAGATCCTCGACTGGGGCGAACACCAGCCGTCCATCGCCGATGAACGAGGGCGGCGAATCCACTGGTGAAGTCGATCCGATGATCGCATCACCGGAGTACCGCACGATGCTGAATCCGGTGAGTGCGCCATTGGTCAGCAATTGAAAGACCACAATGATCGAATACGAAACCCAGAAGAGTCTTCTGGAAATCAAACGCGTCCGAAGGATCCAGAGATCCACGACCAGAGTCAATGCGATGGCGAGCAATCCGAGTTGGGTGTATGTCATTGCTGCTCATCGCCAGCTGACCAGCCGCGAACGGCGCGAACGGCTTCCAGGGTGAGGATTGCTGCCAGGGGAACAATGATGAAGAACAGCACTTCATCTATTGGAACGCCTGACACCACTTGCCATCCGATCACCTGATCAAGGTCGAAATCCCAATGGCCTTCGGCAATCGCGTAGGCGTCCCACAGCACAAACAGCACCAGAGTGGGGAGCAGCGCAAGAGACAGACGAAGAGCTCTTCGCAACACTCGTGTGCGCAGCACAAACTCCAGCCAAACGCTGCCAACGAGAATGAATGCGAGCACACCTACATAACCCAGATGTGCCATGCCCATTACTCTCGCACAGTGTCAGGACAGCTTCGCATCGCCTGCATCGGCGGAGAATCCACCGGGAAGACCACCCTGGCCACGGCACTTGTCGCCTCCGTCGACGGAATCCTCGTTCCTGAATTCCTGCGCGAGTTCGTCGTTGATCATGGTCGCCCACCAGTTCGCGAGGAGCAGGCCGCAATCCTGCAAGAGCAGCGAGAGCGTGAAGAACAGTGCGCACTTGCCAATCCGCGTGCATGCATCGTGTGCGATCCAGCGAGCCTGATGATTGCGATCTACTCAGACCTCTACTTCGATGATCAAGGCCTGTACGAGCCTGCACTGGAGTATGCGCGTGCGTACGACGCACTGCTGTGGTGTCGGCCCGATATCCCCTGGGTCCCAGAACCAGGACAGCACGATGGAC
>DNXA01000009.1:2631-4303 GCA_003506065.1 Actinomycetota bacterium | reverse complement strand
GCACTGGCTGAGGAGAACGTAGGCACTCTTTAGGGGGCCAGTAGGCAGTGGGTGTGCGAGTCCGACTGCTGCGATGGGAGAATCACGTATGCAGGATTCCTTCCAGGTACTCGTGGCCTGCTCAGCGAATGTCTGCAGGTCGCCATTGGCCGCCAGCGTGATCCGCTCATCGGTGGCTTCACTCGGTTCCACTGTCTACGTCAGCTGGGCTGGCATCTATGCCACGGATGGCGATGCCATGTGCCCGCAGGCGGCCGCCTATGTCGGACACGCAGGAGTGATCGGCAGTGCTCGTCAGGTCACGCCACCGTTGCTCGCAGGCGCTGACCTGCTGCTCACCGCGGATCGATCGCAACGCGCCTGGCTGGCACGGATGGATCCATCCACCAGATCACGGTCGTTCACCCTCCGCCAAGGAGCACGACTGGCCACGTGGGTGGTCAGGAAGTTGGCGTCGGGCGAACTTCCCACCGGCGCACCAGCCATGCCCATGGACCCGCGGGCGCGTTTGCACTGGCTTGTCTCGGAGATGGATGCAGCCCGTGGCGCGCATGCATCGTGGAATCCCTCTGATGACGACGTTGAAGACCTCCACGGGGAGGAGGACCACCATCAGACCCTCGACGCCGTTGCGCGAGCATCGGGTGCACTGGGCGAGGCCTTCCTGTTCGTGGCAACCATTGACCCAGCCCAGCTGAGCACGAGCGCGGGCGCGGGCGCGGGCGCAACGACATTTGCAACCTGGCCATCCGATGAGCAGGGCCCGTCGGATTTGCCGTGGTACAGGCGGCTGCTCGGGCCACGACTCGTGGGGTCCGCGCAACAGCTCAAAGACTGCACCCAGGCTGAGTTTCTTGGTCAGATCTCGTCGTCGAACGCNNCTCTGGTCCACGCCCATCTCGACACCTTGACCAGTTTGCCTGCGGTCGTGGTCATCACCAGCGCACGCGAGGGTTCAGGCAAGACAGCGACGGCGATCAACATTGCCACCAGCTTTGCCCAATCGGGTCGATCAGTGGTGCTGGTCGATGCGGACTTGCGCGCATCGAAGGTCAGCGCCTACCTCGGCATTGAGCCGGAGGTGGGCCTTCCTGATGTCGTGGCTGATGCGATCGCGCTGCCGGATGCACTGTTGCCCTGGCACCGTGAACTGATCCAGGTGCTGCCTTGCGGGCCCAGGATCCCAGACCCGCAGAGCTTGCTCAATTCAGCGCGTTATCGATCGCTGATCGAGCAACTGAAAGGGCAATTCGATCTTGTCGTCGTCAATGCGCCGCCCTTGGCTCAGTGGCCAGACTCCTTGTGGCTGTCGGACTCTGCTGATGGCACGGTGCTCGTGGTTGCGCGCGGACGCACTGTGCGTCGCGATGCGGCCCACTGCGCCGAATTGATGCGCGAGCGCAAAGCTGCGCTGCTGGGCAGCATCATGACTGCTGCGCCCTGAGCACACTGAGGTGATTTCCTCAGGCAGTCCTTGATTGCCGCAGTGCCAGGAGGCTGTCGAGCTCGCTCGCGGGTCGAAAGGCGGCAGGCAGGTGATCACTGCCATCGGGGAAGGCCTGCCCGTAGCTCATCTTGGGCATTGCGGCGCAGATCTCCTGGCCAAGGGCAGCAAGCTGTGCTGGGTCATCGCTCTTGAGCCAGACCAGCAGCTGTTCGCGGCCAGAACCAA
>DNXA01000009.1:0-2597 GCA_003506065.1 Actinomycetota bacterium | reverse complement strand
TCGTCGATGAGCCATACCGTTTGGGGAGAGGCAATGCTCATCGAGTTCCAAAGATCGCGGGCAGTCTGCTCAAAGGTGTGCAGCCCATCCAGGAACACCACGTCATACGGGGGCAGGTTCGCATGCTGTGCAAAGAATGCATCTGAAGTCATCCGATGGATGAACTCGCCGCGACGGCGCCGCGCAAAGCACTTCGGCAGTGGATCGACTCCGTCCTTGTGATCGAACTGCACGGCCGAGAAGGTGTGGCCCTTCCAGACGCCGATCTCCAGATAGCGGGTGGGCGCATCGAACAGTGAGCCAAGCATCTGGATCCTGCGAGCTGAGGCGATGCTCGAGCTCGGACGGGGGTTGCCCAGAACGGCATTGCGAAGTTGGAGTGCGAAGCCGGAATATCGCTCCAAATCCGACTTGAACTGCTCCTGATTCACGGCGACAGCATATGGGCGCGCACCC
Organism: Actinomycetota bacterium; assembly: GCA_003506065.1. Lineage (GTDB taxonomy): Bacteria > Actinomycetota > Actinomycetes > S36-B12 > S36-B12 > UBA11398. Next base: position 2,141 of record DNXA01000009.1, on the reverse strand, counting down.
AAGCCCTGACTTGCTTGCGAGTAGTCTTGATGATCCAAGTCAGGGAGAGCGGGGGCACGTGCAGATCCAACGCGTTGCCGTCCTTGGATTGGGCTATGTAGGCCTGCCACTGGTGCGCGCGTGCGTGGCCAATGGGCATGAAGTCATCGGCTTCGACGTCAGTCAGCGGGTGACCGACAACCTTGCTCTCGGTATCTCACATGTCGACGATGTCTCCGACTCTGAAGTCAAGGACTGGCTGGCACAGGGGTTCCTGCCCACTGCCGACGCATCCATGCTCAGCCAGATCGACGTCTTCGTGATCTGCGTCCCGACTCCATTGTCCTCAGACGGAACTCCTGACCTCAGCGCTGTTGAGAGCGCAGCGCGCTTGATCACTGGGCAGATCCACTCCGGCCGCAGGCCACTGGTGGTGTTGGAGTCAACGACCTACCCAGGAACAACCGAGGAGATCGTCAAGCCCATCCTTGAAAGTGGCGGACTCCTGGCCGCGCAGGATTTCTCGCTGGCATTCAGTCCGGAGCGAATCGACCCCGGAAACGCGACGTGGACCTTTGAGAACACCCCGAAGCTGGTCGGCGGCTACACATCGCAATGCGCAGATCGAGCAGAGGAGTTCTACTCGTCACTGACCACCAAGGTGGTGCGCACCAAGGGCCTCAAGGAAGCCGAGATGGCCAAGCTGCTGGAGAACACCTATCGCCACGTGAATATCGCCCTGGTGAATGAACTGGCAAAGGTGAGCCATCTGCTGGGAATCGACTTCTGGGATGTCATTGCTGCAGCCGAGACCAAGCCGCACGGATTCCAGGCCTTCAGACTAGGCCCCGGTGTTGGTGGTCACTGCATCCCCATCGACCCGAACTACCTTGGGCATCGCGTGCGCGCAGAACTCGGGCAGAGCCTGCGCTTCGTGGAGTTGGCGCAGGAGATCAATGCGAGCATGCCGGAGTACGTCGCGCATCGGGTAGTCGAGCTGTTCGCCAAGGCAGGGTCTTCCGTCAGCGGATCCAAGGTGCTGTTGCTCGGCATCACCTACAAGCCCGACATCGCAGATGTGCGCGAGAGTCCGGCCTATGGTGTTGCGCGGTCTCTTCGCGAACTGGGCGCACACGTGAGCTATCACGATGAGCACATTGCGCAATGGGATGTCGATGGCGAAGCTGTGGCGCGGGTCGCCGCGCTGGCACAGAGCCGCGAATTCGACTGCACGGTGCTGCTGCAGTCACACATGCGATATCTGGAATGCCTCGATGAGATCAGTTCGCCCCTGATGCTGGATACCCAAGGTCGCGTCGCTCGCATTGGCGGGGCACACGTCCCGGCCTGGTCGACCCTGTAGCCATGAAGCCCCCAGTGCTTCTGCTGGTGTTCAACAGACCAGAGCAGACCAAGTTGGCGATCGATGCGATTCTGCGTGAGCGACCAAGTCGGGTCTACGTCAGCGGCGATGGCCCACGTGGTCACGTGGAAACCGACACAGCCAATGTGCAGCAGGTCTGGGATCTCATCCACGCCAGCCCGTGGGAGTGCGAGGTGGTGGAGCATCGAGGCGATCGCAATCTCGGCTGCGGAACAGCAGTGCGTGGGGCGCTGGACTGGTACTTCGAGCATGAGCCCTTCGGCTTCGTCGTAGAAGACGATGTTGAGCTGGCCCCAGGAGCCCTGGCCCTGGCCGCTCACCTGTTCGAGGTGGGCGAATCTGACCCGAGGGTCGGCAACATCAGCGTGTTCAACACGGTTCCCACGGAGCAGATACGCGAGCCGAGCGCGAGCTTTCGAAGGTCGATCTTCTCTGCCTCGCAGGGCTGGGGCACCTGGGCCCAGACGTGGAAGGCCTGTCCATCCACACCCGTGGGCTGGCGAACCTGGCTCCCTGAGGAGCAATTGGCTGCGCTCGGCGGCCGCGAACTGATGATCCGCTGGCGAGGGATTCTGGATCGTGATGTGGCCGCCCATGCGCATCCCACCGCGTTCTCCTGGGATTTCACCTGGCAAGCCCACTTATGGGCAACTCAACCGGTCAGCCTGATCTCCAATCTCAATCTGATTCGCAATACGGGCTTCAGTGCTGGCGCCACCTTCTCGGAGAACGTCCCGCCCTGGTGGCCAAGGCAGACCGGCACCTGGTCGGAGCCATT
>DNXA01000222.1 GCA_003506065.1 Actinomycetota bacterium | reverse complement strand
TGAACCTGAATGCGTATGTCCGGCCACAATTGTGGCCGGACATACGCATTCATAGGTGAAGTGCCGGCAGCGTGTGACAGCGATGTGGTTTCGGAGCGTGCGGATTGGAATCGTGAAGGCGGTGCATACGGGCATCACCGCGGCGTGGCTTGCAAAGTCCCCAAAGTTCCCAGTTTTCACAGCCCGGTAGCTGACGCACTCGCATTGCTCGGCGCACTCACTAACTGGTGAAGATGAATTCGTGCGGTGATCCATTTCTCGATGCCCACTCCAAAGAATATGAATGCGCCCAACGATGCGACCAGGAGCCAACTGCTGGCCGGAATTGGCGAAGTCTGGAAGGCGGTATTCATGAAGGGCACGTATGTCAACGCCATTTGCAGGACGATCATCGTGGCCACACCGATGAGCAGAAGCCGGTTGGTGAATGTACCGATTGAGGCCATCGATTTGTCGAGCGCGCGACAGTTGAAAAGGTAGCCGATTTCCATCGCCACGAATGCATTGACCGCCACAGTGCGCGCTTGCTCAATCGTGGCCCCGGAGCCCAGAGTGACTTCGTACACGCCAAATGCTCCAATCGGCATCATGGCGCCGACAAGAAGGATGCGCCGCAGCAGAATGCCAGTCACGATGGGCTGTTTCGGTGCCCTGGGCGGGCGCGCCATGATGTCTGGCTCGGCGGGTTCGAAGGCCAGCATCAATCCAAGTGCCACGGCCGTAGTCATATTTATCCACAGGATTTGCACCGGCAAGATCGGCAGGGCGACCCCAGCCACCACGGCCGCCAGCACGACAAGTCCCTCGCCTAGGTTGGTCGGCAGTGTCCACGTGATGAACTTTGTGAGGTTGTCGAAGACGCTTCGCCCCTCCTCGACAGCGGCTTCGATCGTGGCGAAGTTGTCATCCACCAGGATCATTGCGGATGCCTCTTTCGCGACCTCCGTACCTCCCCTACCCATAGCGATTCCGACATCGGCCTGTTTAAGGGCGGGGGCGTCATTGATGCCGTCGCCGGTCATTGCAACGATGTGGCCAGCACTCTGCAGCGCCTCCACTAGACGGAGTTTCTGTTCGGCCGAGACGCGCGCGAACACATCCGTGCCATCGATGTTCTCAGCCAGAGTGTCCGGGCTGATTGCGGCCATCTGCTCGCCTGTCATCACCGTCGGCTCGCGGTCGGCATCGCGACCAATGCCTATTTGGCGGGCGATGGCCTGCGCGGTGCTTGCATGATCCCCCGTGATCATCTTGACTGCGATTCCAGCACGATGGCAAGCAGCCACGGCCTGAATGGCCTCCGGCCGCGGCGGATCTTCCATCGCCTGCAACCCTAGGAATGTCAGCGGCACAGAGGGGAGCAGTTCACCTTCAAATGTCCAATCCTTGGGCACCTTGCACCACGAGAACGCAAGCACCCGCAGGGCCTGCCCGCCGAATTCAGCGAGCTGTTCGTCTATAGCCAAGCGGTCTAGAGGCTCAGTCAGACCTGTACCTGTTTCCTGAACTCCACACAGGAGCAGGATTACCTCCGGAGCGCCCTTGACCAGGACAATGTTGGTGTCCGAGTCGGGCACCTCGTGGATGGTAGCCATGAACCGTCGTTCAGAGGTGAAGGAAATCTCCGCAATACGCGGCCAGTGCTCAGCCCAACGGGCAGGGTCAATGCCATGAAAGACTGCAGCGTCAAACAGGGCGGTCTCAGTCGGATCACCAATCCCCGCCGGGCTGCCATCTGGATTAGCCGTATGAACTGCATCATTGCACAGCGTTCCCGCCACCAAACAACGCTCGACGCTGTCACTCGCCGGCCCAGCAAAACTGTCAACGGCGCCCCCGGCATAGACGAATCTGACCGTCATCTTGTTCTGGGTCAAGGTTCCAGTCTTGTCTGTACAGATGACAGTCGTGCTGCCCAAGGTCTCAGCGGCTGGGAGCTCGCGGATGATGGCGTGTCGACGGGCCATCCGCGACACTCCGATCGCCAAGGTGATCGTGACAGCGGCCGGGAGCCCTTCAGGTATTGCGCCAACGGCAAGGGCGACAGCGGCCGTGATCATCTCGTCGGCACTCTCCCCGCGGAGCATCCCAATCCCAAAAGTCACTGCGGCCAAGGACATGATCACGCCAGTGAGCCAATGGCTGAACCCAGCCAACTTTCGGGTCAGCGGCGTGGCGACGCCTGTGGCCTGCCCCACGAGCTGGTGAATGCGCCCAATTTCCGTCTCTACACCCGTGCCTACAACAAGACCGCGACCGCTGCCCGCGGTAACCAAGGTGCTGGAATAGGCCATGTTCGTACGGTCGCCCAGCGACGTCGCTGCAGGCAGGAGCGTGTCGAGTTTGTCGACGGGCATTGATTCACCAGTCAGCGCCGACTCGTCGATCCGCAGTTCCCGAGCAGATATCAGACGAAGGTCTGCTGGGACCTTTTCGCCAGCATCCAGGAGGACCACGTCACCGGGCACCAGATTGCGGGAATCTGTCTGTTGGGACTGTCCATCGCGAACTACGGTTGACCGAGTACGGGTGAACTCCACCAGGGCTTCGAGAGCCGCCCCGGCCCGTCGCTCCTGCACGAACCCGATCACGGCGTTGACGACGACGACGCCCACGATCACCGTGGCATCGACAAGATCTCCTATTGCGATCGTTACTGCAGCGGCGAGGAGTAGTACGTAGATGAGCGGACTGTTGAACTGCAACAGCAATTGCACGAACGGGCCGTGCCGTGCATTCGGAGGCAGCACGTTCTGACCGAAGCGCTGCAGCCGGTGATCGGCCTCCTCACGGGTTAGTCCGCGTTCGGAATCAGTCTCCAAGAACAGCACCGTCTCATGGACTGGCCGATCGTGATGGGCGCGATCCGGGGCATCAATAGTCACCGTCGCCCTCGCTGTCGCGATGATGTGGATCGCGTACCACGAGAACTGAACAACGCGCATGACGAGCCACAGCGCTCGCCACGGACCCGACCCACAACCGCGCCAATCCAGTCAGTCCGCTGGTCCCCAGCACGACCAGGTCAGGGTTGAGGGTGTCGAGATGCTCGAAAATCGTCAGGTGTGGGTTGACCGTCAAGTCAAGCCGATCAGGCTCCAGTACTCTCGACGTGGCCCGGGCACCGGCATTGGTCAAGGCCTCAGCCGCCCGAGCAACGAAGGTGGCCAAGCCGTTATCCCTCTCCACCACGCCAAGAACGGTGATTGAGATACCCGCCACCCATGGCAAAGACGCGAGGAACCCGACGGCAGCGTCAGCGTGAGCGGAACCGTCGACGCAAACCAGAATTGATTGCGTGGGAACGGGGCGACGAGCGATCAGCAAGGGAGTGTTCGGGCAGTGCAACAACCACTCCGCAGTGCTGCCCAGATGCAGTGCCTTCAAGAGCCCTGCCCCGCGAGGGCCGACAACGATCAGATCCGATCCCGGACGCCTACCCAGGATCGTGCGTGGGTCGTCCGTTGCAGTCAGGTGAGTAACTGACTGCAATCCGCAGGCTGCAGGAGCTCGTCGGGGTAAGTCCGGATCCCACAGATGTGGCTTTGAGTAGCCTTGAGGAGAGACGACAGACCGACTCCGAGGAAGAGTCACGCTCATGACCTCAATAGACCAATCAGGCCAAGTGTGTGAAGTTATCCACTGCCATGCAGTGTCGGCACCTTGGGATTGATCATCCCCAAAGGTCAACGTGCGTGTCGTGGTGAGCATCATGACTCCTCATCTCAGGCTTCAGACTGCGCGTCCCAACGCAGACCACCTGGAAGCTGATCTCCGGACTTAGATTCGATGCCCCACACTTGCACGGACCACCGCAGCATTCCAATCGAAGGCCCCCAAACAACGTCGCATCATCAAGGAGGGATGATTCTTCGTCGCCTTCGCGCCGTGTTCGGTTTGGTCGCATTGAGAATTCCTAGGCTGGAGCCTCTGTCCATCGAGCACCCAATATGGTCGACTGGAGTCATGGCCCAAGCCCACACCATCCAGAGCCGAATCGTCTTTGGCGATGATCATTCAGCTGGGGCAGATATCGCATGGCAGTGGATCACTGCACACCAATGGCCTTCGTGGGAACTCGACATTGTGTCCGTGACACCTCCGGATCAGAGCCAGGTCTCCTTGATCACCTCGGACCTCCTGCGTGAAGTGCAGCCCGAACACCCTCGGACGATTCCTAAGTCTTGTGGATTGAAAGCGGTCCGGTACCTGACAGCATCAGGGGACCCCCGAATCTTGCTCAGCGAGGGCATCGAAGTTGGCCTCAC
>DNXA01000046.1 GCA_003506065.1 Actinomycetota bacterium | reverse complement strand
GTCACCCTTGGGCTCTCTGATCACACTCCCGGGCACGTGACCGTTCTTGGAGCCGTCAGTCTTGGTGCGCGAGCTGTCGAGAAGCATTTCACCGACGACACCACTCGTGTCGGGCCAGACCACGGATTCTCTCTTGATCCAAGAGGCTGGCGGGCTATGGTCGATGACACCCGCATGCTCGAGGCCGCTCTGGGAACCGGCAGCAAGCAGGTTGAGCCCAATGAGCAGGAAACCGTTGTGCTGCAACGCCGTTGCGTGCGCGCGTCTCGCCCATTGCTCGCCGGAACTGTGCTCAGCGCGAGTGATGTTGAGGTCTTGCGTCCTGCACCGCGCGACGCCATTCCCGCACACGAGTTCGACGCAGTGCTCGGTTGCACCCTGACTCGCGACTTGGAGTTCGGACAGGAACTGCACTGGACTGATCTCGAATCGTGAGCGATCGCAACCGATGACCTTTGATTGCGTGTATGCCAGCGCGAGCTGGGGCCTGCACGATCTTCGGTGGACGAATGCCCTTCGCGAGTTGGGGCATGAACCTGGCATCGTGGTACTTGATCGCGATGCAAACCGTGAGCAGTTTCGTGATCGAGTCGTCGAAGTCGCCGGGGGAACACTGCCCGTGCTCGCTGGTCCACTGACGAAAGTGGCGCGTCACTTGCACGTCGATCAGTCGCTGCCCCGGGTCGTCGGACTCTCGTGGGGCTTTGACCTGCATGAACTGCATGCCGCTGACGATCTCAACTGGCTGGCTGGGCTGAGCGGGCTGATTGTTGATTCCGACCCGACGATGCAGATCGCCCTGCAGCACGGAGTACCTGCATCGCAGTTGACCTTCCTGCCATGGGGGGTGGATCTGGAACTGTTCACTCCCGAAGGCCTACTGTTCGATCTGAGCGACTTCGAACTGCGGCCTGAGGACCGACTGCTGTTGTCGCTGCGTGCGCACGAGCCCCTCTATCGGGTGGAGGAGATCGTCAACGCCTTCGCGCAAGTGCGGACCGATCACCCCGAGCTCATACTGCTGCTGGGCCATTCCGGGTCCCTCACTCAGGCCTTGCGCACTCAGGTGGCCGAACTCAGTCTTGAGGATGCCGTGCATTTCATCGGGTCAATAGATGAATCAGAGGTTGCCCCACTCATGCGGGCGTGTGCCGGCTATGTCAGCGCGGCCGAAGTGGATGGCACCTCCGTCACCCTCTTGCAGGCCATGGCATGCGGCACCCCAGTGATTGCCTCGGATTCGCCTGGCAACTTGAGTTGGGTCAGCCCGAACACTGGCTTCCTGTTCCACATCGGCTCGGTGTCGCAGATGGCAGCAGCCATCTCGCAGGCCCTGACCATGGACGTTTCGCGACGCACTGATGCCGCTCTCCAGCTCGTGCGCAACCGGGCCGACTGGCATGCCAACCTGAGTCGACTCCAGACTGCCCTCTTCGGCTGACTCGCACAGTTGTGGAGATCTCGCAGATCCTCCTCAGTGCCACTACTGCCAAAGAGGACTTTCCTCGAACCGTGTTGGTACGTCCATCGTCGCCAGGTACCGCTCGTGCGCGAGCAAATGCTCCCGGAGATTCACGACAAATCCAGTTGACGGATTGAGAACTTTCGCGACATATGCCGACATGACGAGACAGCGATAGATTCGATGTTCATCCGATCCCGCCACTGCCTCGGCCAATTCCGGTGGAGTTCTTCTCACTTGAGCAATCCCGGTCGGAAAGTGCTTGTTCCACAAGCGCATGTGATGCGCCGAATAGTTCCTGACGAGTGTCAGTTGCCGTAGATAACTCGTGAGTATCGGCGGTGCCAGCCCAAAACCTAACGCGATTTCCTTTCGGAGCGCCTCTGACTGAAGGTTGTCGAACCACCGCGAGAGCAATCCGAAGGACATGAGTTCCGTTGATAGCCAGACTGGGGGCCAGGAGTCATTGTGACGATCGTAGAAATTCTGAACATGGCCATCGGTATTCCTCTCCAGGCTCTGCCTCAGTTCCTCCAGGTCACGGGCCAGAGCCGCAGTGCTATTCGCGTGCTTAGGGTCTGAATACCCCATCGGACCGTACGCATGCCCTACAGAATTGACGAATCGCGTTCGCAATTCGAGTTCGATGACCGTCGCCAAGCCGAACATCAACTGTCGAAGTCGACTATCAAATTGATAGAGATCCAAGACATCGGCCAGAGTTGTTCCCGCTTTGAATAGTTCAGACTCTTCTCTCTGAAAATGCCAGGCATACCCGGAGAGCCGGTAGTAACTGATCTTCGTCAATGTCGCTACTAACGAATCGACATCGGTTTCGAGGCCTCGGGCAATCAAGAGAGCGGCCTGCTCGTCGAGCGACAACGCCACCTTCGAGAAAGCGATACGGCTCATCGAGTTTCCACCCAATAAAAAAACCCACCGATTTGAGGAAGCTTTGCAGCTGAACCTTGGTGGGTCTTGTTGCTTGAATAATAACAGAGCGACCGCTTTGCCATCGCTATATCCGCCACGCTCATGGCCTCATCAAACCCTGGCACTCCGACACTCAAGCGCTGCGAGTTGCTGCTGCGACCTGCAGCGCGAACTGAGACCAGCTGGGGACTGACTCGGCATCGAGATCGGCCGCCAAGCCTTGCTTCGCATCGGCTTCACCGTAGTGAAGAAACATGGAACGCAATTCTTCACGGGAGGAAGCTGGCACTCGCCGGGCGCCATGGCCTTGCATCAACTCGCCAGCCGGCTGCACCCCGTCGAAGAGCACTGGAACACCCAGACGGATGGCCTCAAGCACGGGGATGCCATATCCCTCGATGCCGATGGACATGAATACATCACTGCTGTTGACGAGGTCATAGACCTCAGCGTCGGATGCACCCTGCACCCAGGTCACCGGATACCCAGAGTCAATCGCACCGAGGATCGCTTGATTGATGGCTTCATCCGACGAGGACTTCTTTCCAATGAACAGCAGTTCGGCATCGAGCCCGGCATCCACAGCATCCTTGAAGCCACTGAGGATCTCCAGCGGCCGCTTGCGTGCCTCCAGAGTGCCAAGGCGGCAGAAGCGTGTTCTGCTGCTTGGACTGTTCGCTCGGACGGGCAGGTGGTCGCCGCCTGGGTGAGCCACGCTGATGGACAGGGCTCGGTCCCGGCGAAGGCGATCCAGGATCGAATCGCGCGCATAGCCGCTGATGCATACGACGGCATCGGCCACGGCCAGCATCCGGAAGTACTCACTCACCGATGCCGCATTGCCGGGCTTGAAGCGATAGTT
>DNXA01000248.1 GCA_003506065.1 Actinomycetota bacterium | reverse complement strand
CGTGATCGGCTATGTCATTCGCGTGGCTGCCGATGCGAAGTTGAACAAGGTGGCGCCCGGTCTAGGGGACAGCCCGCAGGAGCAGGTGCATACCTCGTAGCCGCAAGATGTGTTCGTCAGTTCCGATGATGATTGATGCCGGTGTGAAACTTGGGGTCGGCGGTTTCCTGCGGTCCCACATGCACCTGCACTTCGTCGATGCGCGCAATACCGTGCAGCAGCGCATGCTCGGCCTCATGTGCAATGTCGTGAGCGGCAATCAGGCTCAGTTCCGGGTCGGCGGTTATCGCAATCTCGACGTGCAGGCGATGTCCGACCCAGCGCATCTGAACTTTGTCGACGCCAGCGATTCCCGGAGTCTTGGAGAGTGACTCCTCAACCTCGTCAAGCAATGCAGGGTCTGTCGCGTCCATCAGCCTTCGGTAGATGCTTCTCATGGCCTGCCACAGGACAAGCAGGATCGCACCGGTCACGATAAGACCGACAATCGGATCGGCCGCCGGCCACCCGATCAGCACGCCGAGTGCACCGAATACCACTGCCAGCGACGTCAGAGCGTCAGTGCGGGCATGCAGGCCATCGGCTATCAATGCTGCTGAACCAATCCGACGGCCTACCCGGATTCGGTAGAGCGCAACGATCTCGTTTCCAGCAAAGCCGATGACTCCGGCAGCCATGACGGCCCCCAGGTAGGAGACCTCCTGCGGATTGAGCAGCCGCCTGATCGATTCATATCCAGCGATGGCTGCAGACAGCGCAATCATGATGATGATGAAGATGCCTGCCAGATCCTCGGCGCGGCCGAATCCATAGGTGTAGCGACGAGTTGCTGGACGGCGGCTCAGTGAGAATGCGATCCACAGGGGGATTGCGGTCAGTGCATCGGAGAGATTGTGGATGGTGTCGGCCAGGAGTGCGACCGAACTGGTGAGCACGACTACAGCCGCCTGCAATGCCGACGTGATGATGAGGGCGAGCAGGCTGAGTTTCACAGCGCGAATGCCAGCGGCGCTGGATTCAAGTGCAGTGTCAAAGGAATCCGCAGCATCATGGCTGTGCGCAATCCCAAGGCCACGAATCCTTCCGAGCAGCGAAGTCGAGTGCTCGTGCGCATGGCCAGGAGTGTCGTTATGGTCGTGCGTTTCCGCGGAATCCCCATGTCGAGCAGGCTCCTGGACCATGTTCGTCACTCTATTGGCTACAGGACGTTCACGGCCCTGGCGAGCACAAGTGCGACGAGGATGAGGGAGATCAGTGATTCCAGAATCATGCAGAGCTTGGGCCAGTGCCGAATTGCTGCAACGTCCGTGGGGCTGAAGGCCAGTGCTGTATTGAATGACAGAGCCAGGTAGTCCACGAATTTGGGATACCAGCCCTGAGCGACCAGAGCCGGAATGCTCTGCTCAGGGAAAATGAATGCTGGATTCGTTGGCAGTTCACCGCGCGCACGGGCCGCCGGGCCGCCGGAATCCAGATGCCAGTACCAGAGCGCGAATGCAATCACATTGATCGTCCAAATGGCGCCACCGATGATGAGCAACTGTGCAGGAGTGGCGAAATCAGCGTGTTCAAGGATGCCCAGCACAAGTCTTGCCGCTGACATCATCGTGAGCGCAGTGATGAGTGCGATCAATGCTCCGCTCACGATCCGCAACCAGCGATGCTGCTTGTCGATGCGACCTGGATCACCGACGATCAGGACGATCAGCATGACCAGAAGCAACACGCAGTATGCGTAGTGGAGAACGTTCGACAGCCGGAACTCTTCAGGGACGATCAGTACCAGACCACCGACTGCCAGAACTGCCAAGGCCATCGGCAGGCGTCGCTCTCCCATCTCGCGCGGGTGTTCGGGCTCCTGAGTCACGGCGACGACTCTACGAGCGTTCGTCAGCAATGCCGCTGCGACTCACGCGCAATCAATAGAGTTCAACTGATCTCGTGTGGGTCCAGGAGAGGGGGCGCATGTCTGCTCGAAGTGCTGAGGTGGGTGCTGCCGCGAGCCTGGTGCTGCTCACTCTTGGTGCAGGGCAGTTCTTGATGACCCTCGATAGCTCGGTCATGAACGTTTCGATGGCAACAGTGGCTGACGATCTCGATACGCCAATCACGGGCATTCAGACTGCAATCACGATGTACACCCTCGTCATGGCCACACTCATGATCACGGGTGGAAAGATCGGCAGCAATATCGGCCGCAGACGCGCCTTTGCAATTGGCTGTGTCATCTACGCGATCGGATCCTTCATCACCGGGCTTGCGCAGAATCTCGCGACCCTGCTCATTGGGTGGTCGTTGTTGGAGGGCATTGGTGCCGCACTCATCATGCCGGCGATTGTCTCCCTCGTGGCCGGGAACTTCGAGGCGAAGGATCGGCCACGCGCATATGGATTGATTGCCGCAGCAGGGGCGATAGCCGTAGCACTTGGGCCACTCATTGGCGGAGCTGCGACGACCTACTTCTCGTGGCGCTGGGTGTTCTTCAGCGAGAGCGTCATTGTTGCAATCATCTTGCTGCTGTCCCGTCGGATTGCTGAAGCGCCTGTTGAATCCAAGAAGCCACTGGATTTCGTTGGAACACTGCTTTCCGTTATGGGTCTTGGACTTGCTGTCTTTGGGGTGCTGCGGACAAGTGAGTGGGGCTGGATCAACCCGAAAACTGGTGGCCCGGCATTGTTCGGGCTCTCGCCAAGCTTTTGGCTCATCATTGGCGGCTCAATCATCGTCTGGCTGTTCTTCCTGTGGGAGCAGCGGGTTCTTGCCAATGGCAAGGAACCGTTGGTGCGTGCTGACATCTTCGCCTTCCGCCAACTCAATGGCGGCTTGATCATGTTCTTCTTTCAGTTCCTATTGCAGTCGGGTGTCTTCTTCGTCATTCCGCTCTTCTTGTCAGTCGTCCTCGAGCTCTCGGCGATAGACACCGGAATTCGACTGATGCCACTTTCAATCGCACTGCTGCTGGCGGCCGTGGCAATTCCCAAGGTGTGGCCGGAAGTGTCTCCGAGGCGCGTCGTGCGCGCTGGAGTGATCCTCATGCTGTTGGGCATTCTTGCGCTGTTGTCGGGGATTGACCTGTACTCCACCGCAGCTGTCGTTGCCGTGCCCTTGGCCCTGTTGGGGCTCGGCATGGGTGCTCTGGCCTCGCAGTTGGGCAGTGTGACTGTCTCCGCAGTTCCTGATGAGCGCAGTGGTGAAGTGGGCGGTCTTCAGAACACAGCCACGAACCTGGGGGCTTCCCTTGGCACTGCTCTGGCGGGTTCGGTGCTGATTGCCGTCTTGACTGGATCGCTGATTGCCGGGATCCAAGCCAATGATCAAGTGCCGGCGAGCGTGCAGGATCAGGCTGGTGTCGAACTTGCCACCGGGGTGCCGTTCCTGTCCGACACCGACTTGAGATCAGCCATGTCAGATGCTGGCGCGAGTACTGCTGTGACGAACGCCGTCGTCATGGAGAATCAGGCGGCGCGCATCCAGGGCATGGATGCTGCGCTCGGAGTGCTTGCGCTGATCGCGGTGGCTTCGCTGCTCTTCACCTCACGGATGCCTGAAGTCCAACCGGGAAGCCTGGAGGCTACGCAGGTGGCTGCGTAGCAGTCTGGCCAGTGGCATGGAGTTCGCGCATGACGTCTGCTTCATGCATCAGGCTCTGCTGAACTGAGGCATTCTCATCTGAAGAGTTCGCAAGGCTGCCCTGGTCAAGAGCTGTCTTGAAGGCTGTGAAGTCAGTATCGACCTGCGCGGCGTACCGCTCGGAGAAGGCGAGCATCGACTGGTCGAAGACGTCGCTGGTACCGAGATACGAGGCGATCTTGATTGCATCTCCTGATTTTGCATGCCCACGAGCAAGAGTCTTGCCGCAAATCTGCGCATAGCCCGCAAGAGTTCGAGGGTTCAGGGTTGAAATCTCCGGCGACCATTTCATATCGCGCAGTTGGCGTACATAGAAGTGACGTCCTGCTGGTCCGACGAGCCAGCCAAGGAAGATGTCGCTGGCAGCCTGCATCACCCGCTGCCCAGCAACGACGCGATGCCCTTGATCTGTG
>DNXA01000128.1 GCA_003506065.1 Actinomycetota bacterium | reverse complement strand
CGATGATCCAGGTTGAAAGCCAGCACAGATTCCTTCCATGACGCGCGTGCCCACCATCTTCTTCATCTGCCGCATTCGCTCTTCCTGAGCCTCTTGCGACTCCCAGAAACGAAAGGCAACGCCACCGACGAGGGTTGCTCCGGACAGATCGTCGAGCAAGAGATACAGCGGTGTGCCTGCCTCAACTTCCTCGGGAAACGCATCCACAACACGTCCACGCGAGTTGCTTCCGCCTTGCGCACCAACGAGCACCTGCACCCCATCGCGAGGGGGCTGCGTCTCCATCGCGACAATCTGCCGATCCGGCGCCACGGTCGCGATCAGCACATCTTCAGCCACGACAATCGGCTCTCCGCCATCGAGCGGGGTGAACAGGTCACGCGAGCGACCGATCACCGTGCGGTTTGCTTCCATACCATCGGGCCAGGTGCTGTCGATGGTCGAAGTCCGACGCACCGATCCAGCGCGTCGGGCAGGGGCTGCTACGGCTGGACCCCTGGGAAACAGGTCAACGGGCACCGTGATCGTCATAGAATGTCCTTCCCAGCGTCCAGTCTGCGGTCAGTACTGGCGAGGCCTAGCGCCTATACAATGTAGATCAAATTCGAAGTTCAGGCACACCTTCTTGCGATTCTTATGCCCTCTTGGGCTGATTCCTAGCGGAAATCCGTTAACTGAAGACTGAGCAGTTGGTGCCGCACGAGGGCCAACCACGACGAAGTTCGTGGAAACGCCTCCACGGTAGGGCCAATGGACCTACCGTCCGCACACGCCGATACCCCGTATGGCAATTCTCTGTCGGTGAGCGGGGTTTGGCGCTTAGCCGGTGGAGGTTGGGAAATGGGTGGAGTTCTCGAGGGACTGAAGGTTGTCGAACTTGGCGACGGGCTGTCAGTGGCCCAAGTTGGCAATGTCTTCGCCGACTTCGGAGCTGAGGTGATCACGATTGAGCCTCCTCTCGGGATCGCCCTGCGCAAGGAGCCTGGCTACCTGTTCATGGGTCGGGGCAAGAAGAGCGTGGTTCTTGATTGCCATGTGCCGCAACAGGCGGAGCAGGCATTGAAGTTGATGTCACAAGCGGATGTCGTCGTAACTTCAGTGCGACACAAGACACTGCAGGCATGGGGGCTGGACCCCAAGAGTGTGCAGTCGGTCAATCCCAAAGCTGTCATTGCGATTGTCACGGGCTGGGGGCTGGAAGGGCCTCTTGCTGACGTCAAGGGCCACGAATCGCTGGTCATGGCCACCGTTGGGGCGAACTCTGTCAATCAGCGGTTGACTTTGGCGCCTGGGCCCAACTTCATCACCGTGCCCTTCGCTGCGTGGAGCGCCTCGCAGACTCTGCTGCACGGAATCTTCGCCGCCCTTCGCGAGCGAGAATCCAGTGGACTCGGGCAGATCGTTGACGCATCACTGGCTCACTCTCTCGGCGCCCAGGATCCTTGGGGCCAAGCCAACGCTGTTCTCACCCAGCGCTTTCCCGAGGCATTCACCGCCTCGGCGCCCGTCGCGGCTGATGGAAGCCCGAACTCCAGCTACACCTACAAGCTGCTCGTGGCGATCACTAGCGATGGCCACTGGCTGCAGTTCTCGCAAGTACAGCCCAGGCTCTTCCGCGACTTCATGCTCGCCTGCGGCTTGGGGTGGATGTATGAGGATCCGAAGTGGAGCGAGTTCGTCACGATGGGCACGGACACCGTCATGCTTCCGCCATCTGCAGATGCTGCGATGAAGATGGAGTTCTGGGATCTGCTGATAGACATCGTCAAGGGCAAGACCCTGAAGGAATGGCAGGAGATCTTCGACGAGTGGCCCAATGTCTTCGCCGAGGTCTTCCGTCGCGGTACTGAATTGTTGCGTCATCCGCAGATGGAAGTGGAGGGGCAGCTCATCACCATCAAGGATCGCCGCCACGGTGATGTGCTCATGCCCGGACCGCTCATTCGGATGAGCAGAACGCCTGCGCAACTCGGCGCCGATGCCCCACATCTCGATGAA
The DNA here is from genome assembly GCA_003506065.1 of Actinomycetota bacterium. GTDB lineage: Bacteria > Actinomycetota > Actinomycetes > S36-B12 > S36-B12 > UBA11398. The sequence continues at coordinate 2,800 of DNXA01000128.1, read as the reverse complement.
CATGGCGATGAGTTTCGTGCGCGCGCGGATGGGCTCGCGCTCGAGCACACAGTCGTGCCGAGCACGGTGCCAAATGACCTGCCGCTCAAGGGTGTGACGATCATGGAGTTGGGCACGTACTACGCGGCTCCACACGGATCGACCATGCTCACCGATCTGGGTGCTCGCGTGATCAAGATCGAGCCGATCGAGGGTGACCCGATGCGCACCGCTCAGGCTTTTCCGGAAGCTGGCGGCATGAAAGTCCTGCAGGGCAAGGAATCGCTTTGTCTCAACCTTGGCTCGCCTGAGGCGCGGGAGATCCTGACCAAGGTGATCCCGCTGGTCGACATCGTGATGTGCTCATTTCGCATGGGCGTTGCGGAACGTTTGGGCGTCACTGCCGAAGACCTCATCAAGCTCAATCCAAATCTCATGTATCTGGATTGTCCCGGCTTTGGCATCCTGCCGCCGTACGGCGGCCGCCCAGCATTCGCACCGACGATTGCTGCAGGAAGCGGCATCGCCATGCGCAACGTCGGAAGCCAGATCCCCGAGGGTGTCCCAATCGACAATGACGCCATTCGACTGATGACCGTGCAGGCAAGTTCAGGTGGTGTCGGTGGCTCTGCTCAGCCCGACGGCATTGCCTCGTTCGCCGTTGGCAGTGCGCTTGCCATGGCTGCCTACCTCCAAGCCAGGGGAGTCCCCGGACAGTCCCTGCTCACCACGATGCTCCAGTCCTGCGGTCATTGTCTGGGCGAGATGATGGTCGAGTTCGAGGGACGATGGGAGCCGAGCTCAACCGATGATGAAGTACTCGGACTGAATGCGCTTGTGCGCCTATACGAGACCAGCGACGGCTGGGTGTCGTTGGCAGCGCCCTCCAACACTGATTGGCGCAAGCTTTCCTTGGCCCTCGCGCCATTCGATGATCTCGCTGGCGAATCCAGATTTGAGAACTCCAGCTTGCGAGCTGAACATGATGAACTGCTGGTCGAACGACTGTGTGTCATCTTCAAGCAGCAGTCGGCTGCCGCGTGGCAGAAGCAACTGCTTGCCGCCGACGTGGGGTGCCTTGAGTGCGTGCAGGCCGGCCCGGAGACGATCTACGTTGGCGCTCTCGCAGAAGAACATGGTTGGCTTGCCACGGTCGAGCATCCAATGATCGGCGCTTATCCCCGATTAGGTCCTTACGCCGGCTTCTCGCGTTCTCGCGCGGTAGCCACAGTTGGCGGAACAAAGGGCCAGCACACGCGCGCGATCTTGGAGGAGACCGGCTTTGAGGAGGCCGAGATCACCGACTATGCGGAGCGTGGCATCGTCGCCTTCAGCTAGTTGATCCATGGCTGCATTGCTGGCGGGACTCAGCCAATCTGCACAAGACCCTGCTCAGCAAAACCGAGGATCTGCTCCTCAGTGAATCCGGCCTTCGTCAGCACTGAACGCGTGTGCTGACCTTTGGTATTGCCCGGCAACGCCACAGTGAGCGAACGAGAGAACTGCTGGAACGGGGACAACCGCGGGTACTCACCGACGACTGGACTTTCCACTCGGGTGACCCAGCCGTGCTCGATGCCGAGTTCACCGATGATGATGTGCTCTGCCGCGCCAGGATTGACCTCCAAGAGTGGAACGCCGGCCTTGAGCATGTCCTGCTCCCACTCGTTCGCACTCCTCTTCGCGAAAGCGCCGGCCAGTGCCTGCGTCAAAGCGCCGTCATGCTCGGCTCGCAACGATGCATTTGCAAAACGAATATCGCTGCCGAGATCTGCGAACTCATTCATCGCAGTTGCGAGTTGCGTCCACTCGGCATCCGTGGTGATCGACAACGTGACCCAACCATCTGCGGTCTCGTACAGTCGCTCCAAGGCACTGAATCCGAGGATCTCGTCGTCTGTGGTCGACGGCTCCCAACGGCCATTGAACTCAACCATGGTCTCCCCCAACGCATGCCCACATGACAGCAGCATCGTGGTGAGCATCTGCTGCCCACCAACTCCAACGGATTGCAGATACGCAGCCATAGCAAGCGCCGTCCCAACAGCGAATGCGGCAAGCCCATCAGGCTGAGCAGCCGACATCGTGCCACCGGCCGCAAGCTTGCCGCCGTAATTGCGCAGTTCATCGTGCGATGCGGGCATGGTCTCGGGGATCTGACTTCCAACGTTGCGCATCGCGATACCGCTGCCCGCGCCGATTGTGGGGGCAAAGGCCGGACGCGCTCCGTATGGCGGAAGCACTCCGAAGCCTGGGCAGTCCAGATACATGATGTTCGGATTCATCTTTATCAAATCATTGAAGCCGACACCGAGGCGATCAGCTGCCCCAGCCCGGAATGAGCACATGACGATGTCGACACCCTGCGCGATCTGGGCCAGAACATCCTTGGCATCAGGTGAACCGAGATCGAGGGCGAGTGACTCCTTGCCTTGCAATACCTTCATGGCGCCGGCTTCAGGGAACGCCTGCTGGAAACGCATTGGCTCCCCGTCAAGGGCTTCCACCTTGATAACTCGCGCACCGAGATCAGTAAGAATGGTGGAGCCATACGGGGCGGCGTAGAACGTGCCCAATTCCATGATCGTGACACCAGCCAGCGGCAGAGTGCTTGGCGCTCCCGCGACAACTGGGCCCGCGTCCTTCGAAAGTGACTTCGCCCGCTCACGCAATTCATCACCATGCTCATTGAGTCGCGGTGCATCTGCACCAAGCTGCGCGGGAGTGTCGCTGAATCGAATCAACGCTCCCGGCTGCAAGACCTCGCCGTGCTCACGGTCAGTGATAGTTGCCAACTGACCTTCGACTTCCAGCTGGCGGT
>DNXA01000224.1 GCA_003506065.1 Actinomycetota bacterium | reverse complement strand
CACTGGCGGCAGCATCATCATGCCCACGGACATCAGCCCCGCACTGACCACCATGTCGATGACCAGGAATGGCACGAAGATGACGAAGCCAATGATGAATGCGGACCGCAGTTCCGAAAGAATGAACGCAGGGATCAGCGTCGTCAGCGACACATCATTGGGAGTTGCTGGCGCGGGCTCATTGGAGACCTTGAGCATGAGGGCGAGCTCTTCAGGTCGAGTGTTCGCCACCATGAACTTCTGGAGGGGCACCTTGCCCACATCGAAGGCCTGCGCGAATGACATGTCATTGGCCAGATAGGGCTGTACTGCCGTGTCATTGATCTGCGTGAGCACGCCACTCATGACGAACAGGCTCAGGAAGAGTGCCAGTCCCGCCAGCACCTGATTGGGGGGAACCCCTTGGAGGCCAAGGGCATTGCGGGTCAACGAGAGCACCACCACGATCTTGGTGAAACTGGTGCACATCAGCAGGATTGCTGGGGCCACCGCCAGCACCGTGAGCGCAAGCAGCATGGTGATCGAGCTGCTGGGACCTTCGCCTCCCGCGCCCGGTAGCACGATTTGGACTGAAGGGTCAGGGATGGCGGGAGCCGCTGCAATTGGCCCTGCGCCGGCGATGAGCAGGCCCACTCCCAGGGCGGCCGAAGGGAGGGCATGGCGCAGTGCGATCACGAACGCACGGTCCGCTCTCGCAGGGCGGCGACGCTCTGGCGCCAGGTCGTGGGCGAGAGGAGTGAGCCTGCCAAGGCCCCATCGGGCTGTGGTGTGCGAGCCAGGGTCAGGGAGTCCAACTCGTGCAGTGCGTCCTCAGTTCCGGGTTCATCGCCGAATTGGGGGAAGTCGAGTTTGGTGCGGACCTCGGAGCGCGGCTGCGATGCCGTCGGGACTTCAACATCGCCAAGCAAGGTCACCTGATGATCGGTGATGCCGACCAGGACACCTCGTCCGCCGATGTTGATCACTGCGATAGAACTGCGCTTTCCCAGGGATGCGCGTGCAATCACCTGCAAGGGCAGGCCGGCAATGGCAGGAGCGCGGCCCCGCATTGCGCGCGAGATCGCCCACATGATTCCAAGCACGATGGCCAGCGAGAGCACGACTCGGATGGCAAGGGAGATCTGATCCATGGACCATCAGCCCTCGCGCGCGGTGATGATCTCCGTCACCCTGAACCCGAAGTCTTCGTCGATCACCACGATCTCACCATGCGCGAGAAGTGTGCCGTTGACGTACAGATCCACAGGCGCTCCCGCAGGACGATCAAGCTCGATGATCTGGCCCGGAGTCAGCGCAAGCAGGTCGCCCACGGGCATGCGGGTTCGACCGATCTCGACCGTGACCTCCATCTGAACGTGCGTGAGCTGATCCAGGCGCGAGAGTCCTCCCTGCTTGGAGCCGGCGTCGGCTGGGTGCTGTGCGACTGCTCTTGAACTGTTCGAACTTGCAGGAGTCTCGGAGATGGGAAGCAGGACCTCCAGCGGAATGGTGGGCTCAGCCTCGGTCGACCGGCGGTCCTCGGAGCGAAACAACTGCAGTCCCGCAACCGGCATTCCCTCCAGCAGCAGGGGAACTGACACATCGGGAACATCCATGAGGGGCTGCTCGGCAAGCCTGGGGTCATCGCCGGCAGATCCCAGGATCGCTGCGGCTGCGTGCAGCACGGGGGCAAGCACTGCGCACACATTGCCGTCCGGCGAGGAGACGAGCAGTGCTGCAGTTTCCGAATCAAGGATCAGGACCAGTTCACCGACCACCTCGCCGGTGATCGGCAGGACGACCGTGTGCGCCGGTGGCTCGAACAGGATTGCTCGCGGCCCATTGAACGGGGCTCCGGCTTGCGCAGGCGATGCGAGCGGCAGGCTGGCTGCAACAGCCTCGGCTGCCAGCTGCATGGCCTGGCCGATCTGCTCCAGTCGGCTGGCATCGACGGTCGTTTGAGTCATGAATGCACCTCGGATGGATTGACAATCAGGCATGCGGCGCGGTCACCCTCGCTTCCAGGAACGGCATGAGCAAAAGTCATGCCGGCACTGGTGACGGCCATGGGCTGGTTCAGCGGATGGCGCAGGCGGATGACCTGACCGGGGCGCAGATAGGCGACATCGGACATGCGTACCTGAGTAGGCCCGAGCATGACCGCGACATCGACCAGTGCCTCCTGCAGTCGTGAGGCCACGGACCGCGCAGTCGCCTGCCGATCTGAGCGCTCCTTTCCTGCTGTTGCACCCGCGATCGATCGTTCAACGTAAGGGAAGAGACCGTTGAACGGCAGGCAGAGGGTTGCAATGCACTCGTGAGCACCAACGCGAAGATCGAATGAAGCAACAATGACAAGTTCAGAGGGGGAGGCGGCCTGGGCGAATTGTGGGTTGCTCTCGATCCCATTGATCTGAGCCTCGATCGGCACCAGTGACTCAAACGCGTAGCGCAGTTCACCCATTGCACGTTCCATCAATGAGGTGACCAGTGTCGATTCAATCTCGGTGAGCGGACGCTGCGGCTGCGGCGCCGTTCCAGGCCCACCGAGCAGATGATCCGTGATCGTCATGGACGTGGCGAGTGAGAATTCCAGGACGGCGACACCTGGGATGGGCTCAAGACTGAGCAGCATCATCGTGGTGGGCGTCGACAAGGACGATACGTACTCGTCATAGGTCAGTTGCTGGATGCTGCGCATGCGTACAGCGGAGATTGCCCGCAGGGTTGTCGTGAGCAGTGTTGTCCACTGCCGCGCGAATGTATCGAATGCGATCTGCAGCACTCGCGTGTGATCACGCGACAGTTTGGTCGGCCGTCGGAAGTCGTACAGGCGCACGCCATCGCTCCTGTCAGACCCTTCGAGGTCCAGATCAACTGCTGTGTCGATGGTCACGTCCACTCCATCGGTTCACAGTTGCCTCACCTGAGGACTTATGGATGTGCGCCACGGATGTCTGCCGTGTGTCCCCCTGCTGTTTACTGCGGCAGAGTCATGTCACTTCCAGGCCCGGCCGAGGTGAGTGTGCTGCTCGGCCGGGCGCCGGGAGATCACTGCATGACGAATTCCGTGAAGTAAACGTCATAGAAGTGACCCTCATAGGCGTGGCTGACCTTGGTGACCAGCTCGGCCTTGAGTCGCGCGCGGGTTGCAGTGTCGCTCAGGTCTGTCATGGGGGCATTGCTGAACACTGCGATCGCCGCATCAAGGGCCATCGAGCCATCGCCCTCCTTTGGTGCGGACGCTGAGGCCTGCAAGGCGATGCCCAGCTTCAAGTAGTGACCATCGGACAGGTTGATGAAGATGGGCTCGAGTTTGATCACCTCGCCAGGCACAGGCGTCGCGGATACTTCGCCGCCCCCACGCATTACGACTCCACCGGCTATCGCGAGTACGAGGATCAGCCCGCCGATCATGATCAGCTTCTTCTTGCCGCGCTTCTTCTTCTCAGCAGGTTGAGGGCTTGCATCGTCACCGTCGATGCGGCTGCCAGCGTTCACGGATGCCTGGGTCGTCATTTCGGTCACCTCCTTAGTTCGTGCCTTGTTGGACTGTCGACGTTGCGGAATCGAGGAGCGCACGCTGTGCACTGCTCAGTGAACTGAGCACGACAATGGCCACCCGGCGATTCCTCGTGGCACTTCCAGGCTCGGAGGGGGCCACGAGTGGACGAGTGTCGCCATAGCCGACGACGCTGAGCCATTGCGGATCAAGGTTGAGCGGGGAGACGAGATAGCGCACGACAGAACTGGCGCGGGCTGATGAGAGTTCCCATTCACTGGGATAGACTGGCGGGCGGACTGGCACGGTGTTGGTATTGCCTTCGACGACAATGTTGTGTCGCGCTTCGCGCAATGCAGGAGCGATCGCTGCGAGCAGCCGTCGTCCATCAGGCTGAAGGTCAGCTCTGTCTGCGGGGAAAACGAGATCATTGACGATCACGGTGATGTGCAATCCCTGTGCATCCCTGGTGAGTTCGACATGGTTGCGCAATCTGGACTTGAGCAGTGCGGAGTCGATGAGCTGCTGGGCACGGTCGAGCGCGCTGGCATCCTGACTGGCTGCAAGATTTGCCGCCTGCTTTGCCGTCACTCCTGCACCGCTGAGGCTGTGGGCGACTTCGAAGTTGAGCTGAGGAATGGCATTTGTTGACATCACGGGTGCCATGTCCAGAATCGGTGACTGTCGAGGCCCGTTGGGAAGGACACTGTCGCCGCCGGGAGCCACCGCGATCAGCTGCCCGAAGCCGGAGGCCAGGCCACCGGCGAGGGCTTCGAACTTGTGTTTG
>DNXA01000143.1 GCA_003506065.1 Actinomycetota bacterium | reverse complement strand
AGGCAGTTCGGGAAGTCAGCGACGCCGTCCGACGCGCGCGAGCTGGCATTGCCGATCCCGACCGGCCAACGGGCTCCTTCCTGTTCCTTGGACCAACGGGAGTCGGCAAGACCGAGCTTGCCAAGGCCCTGGCCGATTTCCTTTTCGACGACGAGCGCGCGATGGTGCGCATCGATATGAGTGAGTACTCCGAGAAGCACTCTGTTGCGCGGCTGGTGGGCGCTCCCCCTGGATATGTCGGATATGAGGAGGGCGGCCAACTCACCGAGGCCGTGCGGCGGCGCCCCTACTCGGTGGTCCTCTTGGACGAAGTCGAGAAGGCGCACCCCGAGGCCTTCGACATCCTGCTGCAGGTGCTCGATGATGGCCGATTGACCGATGGGCAGGGGCGCACGGTCGACTTCCGCAATGTGATCCTGATTCTCACGTCAAATCTTGGCAGTCAGTACCTGATCGAACTCGATACGCCATTTGAAGTCCGTCGAGAGCAGGTGCTCACTGCGGTGCGACGCCAATTCCGTCCGGAGTTCTTGAACAGGCTCGACGCGCTGGTGACTTTCGAACCCCTCGGTCGCGAGCAACTGGCCAGCATTGCTGACATTCAGATCGATGCTCTGCAGTCGCGCTTGGCGGATCGCCGAGTGAGTCTGAAACTCTCTGACAGCGCTCGAGAGTGGTTGGTAGACAAGGGATTTGATCCCATCTATGGCGCTCGACCACTGCGCAGGCTGGTGCAGACGGCAATCGGTGACAAGCTGGCTGTGCGCATTCTCAACGGTGAAGTGCGCGATGGCGATGTCCTGCAGATCGATACTGAATCAGACGGCTCGGGCTTGAGCATCAGGCGCTGATCGTCACCAGCTGTTCAAGTCCACGACCGGTGCCAAGTGAGTTGCGAGCCGTGACTGCGCAGGCATAGTCGGCAGTGGGCATGTTCTTGATGACGGCCTTGCCGTTGACCACCTTGGCGCTGAACCCTGCTCCGCCCACGACCGGCAAGCAGGCCACGCGTACTGCCGTCACCCGAGCACCATTGCCTTCAGATCGGGTGACGGTCACGGCGATGCGATGACGGGTGATGGTCACGGTGTCGATCTGACCGGCATCGGGCAGGGCCGCGGGCGTGACGACTGTGGGGATGCTCGCTTGCGTTACGCCGGTGGCCGTTGTCGCAGTGGCCGAGACTGAATATTGCGTGCCATTGCTGAGCCCGGGAATCTCGCAGCTCGCGCCGAGTCCATCAGCGTTCAGCGCAGCCGAGCACTGAGTGGCCTGACCGGTCGCGACCTGGATCGCGGTCGCGGTGAACGAAGTGAAGCTTGCGTTGGCAGGTATGGACGGGAAGTGGATCCGTACTCGCTCATTGAGTGCGCTTGCCTGCGCCACGGGTGGTGCTGTTGAAGCAAGCGCGCCGGTGGAGATCAGGAAGTCGGACATTGCGGTGATGCGCGTGTAGACGCCGGGATGGCGCCCCGCGCAATTCAATCCCCAACTCACAATGCCGACCAGTTTTGCGTTTACTCCCTCACCAAAGATCAATGGCCCGCCGGAGTCGCCACTGCAGCTGTCGATGATTGCGCCGTTGCTGCTCGTGCCCACGGCGCAGAGCATCGTCGCGGGATTGGCCTCCCCGGTGTTGTATGCCAGGAAGGTGATGCCGTTCAGGATGTAGTTCTGGCCCTGACCGCAGGTCCCCGCAGGGAGCAGTACGAGATCTCCAACGCGGAAGCTGTCCGGGAATGACTTGCCGAAACTGCTGATCGTTCCCCACCCGACTACCTGAACGCGATTGCCAGTGAGGTCAACGCTGGGCGCATCAGCAGCGCTCACTGGCGTCAGCGGTGTGATGTCTGTCTGCGGTGCGGTCAAAGTGAGCACCGCCACGTCGTTGTCTCCCGAGGCAATCGAGTAAGCCGGGTGCACAGCGATGGCACTGACGCTGACGACGCGCAGACTTGGGTCCTTGAGCGAGCGACCGAACCCAATCAGTACCGATGCTGGCTGCGTGTGGGCTCCGGACTTCGGCTCGACGACGCAATGGGCCGCAGTGACGATCGTCGTCGCTGTTGTCAGACTGCCACCGCAGAACTGAGCTTGGAACGCCCCCTGCGATGCATAGCGTTGACTGTCGAGCAGCGCCACAAGAAAGGGGTGGGTGCCGGGGCTGGAAGGAGCTCCGTTGATGATCGCTGGCCGGGCGGAAGGGGTCGCCTGAGCTGGAACGGCAAGCATGGCAAAGAGCAGCGCCAGCGCCAGGGCGCTCAACCTTCGCATGATTCAACGGTACGTCGCCCTTGGCTCAAAGCTCGCACCGAGCGGCCCCGGTTTACCCGATCCGAACAACTAGGATCACGCCGTGCCAACACAAGCCTGGGAAGACCTTCGTCAGCTGATCATCGAACGTGCCGTGGTGCGTGGCCGGGTGATCCTCTCAAGTGGCAAGGAGGCCGACTACTACGTCGACCTGCGTCGCGTCTCCTTGGATGGGCAGGCAGCGCCGCTCGTTGGGGCTGTGATGCGTGAACTCACGTCTGATCTGAAGTATGCGGCAGTGGGCGGGCTGACTCTGGGGGCCGATCCGGTTGCCACGGCGATGCTGCACGATGCGGCCCGCAACGGTGAGCGACTCGATGCCTTTGTGGTCCGCAAGGAGGAGAAGCATCACGGCCTGCAGCGACGAATTGAAGGCCCTGACGTGCGTGGGGTTGAGGTGCTGGCGGTTGAGGACACCTCGACAACCGGAGGATCCGTCCTCACCGCCGTCGATGCATTGACGGCGGCAGGTGCGATCACCGTGGCCGTTGCAGTGATCGTTGACCGTGGGGCCGGCCCAGCGATCGTGGAGCGAGGCTTGGAGTACCGAGCCGCGTACTCACTCTCCGATCTGGGCCTGGTCTGATAGCTGCTTGAGCTGGCGTCGGTGGCGGATGAATTCGACGATGATCGGAATCACGCTGATCAACACCACGACGATGAGTGCAATTTCGAGGTTCTTCTTGATGAACTCGATGTTGCCGAGGTAGTAGCCGGCGACCGTGATGAGTCCAGCCCAGAGCACTGCCCCGATTGAACTGAAGAACACGTACTTGCGGAAGTCCATCCGGCCGATGCCCGCTACTG
>DNXA01000005.1:3287-3529 GCA_003506065.1 Actinomycetota bacterium | reverse complement strand
GGGATCATCGCCAATCCGAACTGCACCACCATGGCAGCAATGCCAGTGCTGCAACCACTGCATGCAGTGGCTGGTCTGCGACGACTTGTCGTCAGCACCTATCAAGCGGTGTCAGGCAGTGGGCTCGCTGGCGTTGAAGAACTGGCATCACAGGTGCGCGCGGTTGTTGATCAGGATGTGGAAGGCCTGACTCATGACGGCCGCGCAGTGAAGTTCCCGGAACCGCAGAAATACGTTGCCCC
>DNXA01000005.1:0-3226 GCA_003506065.1 Actinomycetota bacterium | reverse complement strand
CACTCGCTGTCAATCAACGCAGAATTCGACCGCGCCATCACTGTCGAGGAAGCAACTCAAGTACTGAGCAAGGCACCCGGAGTCGCGATGGTTGATGTGCCCACTCCCTTGCAGGCCGCTGGGGTTGATCCATCACTCGTTGGCCGCATTCGTCAGGATCAGTCGATCGCAGATGATCACGGCCTGGTGTTGTTCGTGAGCAACGACAATCTGCGCAAGGGTGCAGCACTGAATGCCGTGCAGATCGCTGAATTGGTGTCGGCGAGGCAATAGTTGTAAACACCAGTGGTGTGCTGCCCGGGTCTTGGTCCTCCACTGCCCGCACTTGACCTTGCCCGAGAGGGTCCAACGCGCCACAATTGTGTCCATGAGCGTCCAGCCCTTGCGATACGTGCGAGATCACCTTTCGGAGTTGGTCGACGAGGTTGAACTTCAGCATGCTCGAGTCGAGGTCACGCGTCATGGCCGTGTCGTAGCGGTATTGGTGAGTCCAGAGGAGTTGTCCGCAATCGAGGAGACCTTGAGCGTCCTCATGGACCCAGCTGCGCTTGCCGATATCAGGGAGGCCGACCTTGCCTACGCGTCTGGTGATGTCGTCATCGGCGTGGATGCCGTCCGTGCCCTCCGGAGTTGAGCCGTACGAACTCATTGTGACCGCACCCGCGCGAAGGGCGATTGAGAAGGATCTGCCGGAGGCTGTGGCTGGCGCAGTTATCGAGTTCATCACAGGATCGTTGTTGCTGCGTCCTCGGCAGATCGGCCGTGGTCTCAAGGGCGACTTGCAGGGCGTGTGGTCGGCACGACGTGGGACATATCGCGTGCTCTACCGAATTGACGAAGAGAGATCTTGCGTTGTCATCCTTCGCATCGACCATCGCAAGGACATCTATCGCACTTGAACCTTGTCATCGGCGGTTACGCGGATGAAGGACGAAAGTGCCCAATCCGTGGAATACGTCAAGGTTTTCGAAGATGGCGCTCGCAAGTTCGACGCGAGTGTTCCATAGTTTCCGATCAAGCAACTCGGTCTGCATTCGGACCCAGATTCACTCCACGACCGCGTCGTAGTAAACCTTGCCGACGCTGCCCGTAGATGCGTGCAACCCGCTCGCTTAGTTCGGTCGTGGTCAGGTCGGGTTTGCGCCCCGCGTCATAGTTCAAACTGGGAAAAGGGCTGAACTAGACCTTCACGATCAGGAACGGAATCAGGCTCACGATCAGCATTGCGAAAAGCGCAACGAACGTGCAGGTCAGTTCTTCTTGATCGGTGTAGTGCTCCATTGCTCCCCCAAACCAGGATTCGTGCTGCCTGCAGGCAAAGAGCACGAACTCAAGTTTTGATCGTAGCCAGCAAGTGCCTGCTATCGCTAGGGTTTTTGAAGAATTTCCACCTACGAGGAATTCCAGCAATCGTGCCTAGTGGACTTTTCTTCCGGCCGTGAGTGACTCGATGCTCTTGATCACGCGAGCGGCTCGAGTCTCCGGCTTCTTGGCTTCCTCCACCCAACTGACGTACCCACGCTGATTGCTGAATGAGAGAGTCGTGAAGAAATCGCCGGCAGCCTTGCTCTTTTTCAAGGCAGCAGCCGGATCTTGCGGAACGGCCACCTCGCGTGGAGCGGTGTCCACGGCCAGGCCAATCGTGATGTGATCCCCTGCCTTGATGCCGGCCGCCTCGCGATTCTCCGCGCTGACCGGGATCATGAAGGCGCCGTTGTATGGCGCGATAGTCGTCCGGTAGGAATGCCGCTTGATCGTCACGACGACCGGAACCCGCTTGCCCGCGCTGAGCGAAGCGACGACCTCCGGTGGCACGGTGATGCCGGTTGCTGTCTTGCCAGCCAATTCAAGCTGGGCCTCGAAGTCCATCGGCCAATCCAAGCACCGTCCTGCCCTCTGGTCGGGGATCCAGTCAGGTTGGGCGGCGCAGCCAGTGCGGAAATTGAGGCAAGCCTCCGCTATTGCTCCCGGATTGTGGACCACCATCGGGGGATCGCAACGGCGCTCGCACCCCACCTGGGCAGATTGTGGCTCGTCAGCGCGAGGGAACCATGTTCTCAGCGAAACTGACTCATGATCAGAAGCGACTCAAGCGCCTGTTCTTCAGCGCGAGTTTGGCCATCTACCGCCGTGGTGAAGGCTTGGAAGAACTCGCCCTCACCATCCGCGGGATGAAATCGGGCATGACTCGTGATGAATATGTGGAGTCATTTGATGCGTATTGGGCCAGCCATCGGCGCAACTACTCCGACTGGTATGCCGCCGGTCTGGATTCCGCCTACCTCTACGAGGTGATGTGGACATGGGCAATGTCCCTGGAAGCACCAAAAGGAGATGTTCTGCACTGAGTGACCGGAGTCGATCCGATGAAGTGAGGGCGGGAGATCGACGGGGGAGACAATCTCCCGCCCTCATGCTCAACATTATGTTGAATTGAGGCCAATGCCCAGATATCTGCGTGACTATTTCTCTGGTTTCAACAGCACTTCAACAGCCTCGCCAGAATCAGGATCGTCATACGTGAAGCTGATGGTCTGGCCCTTGCTGCTGAAGTTGCGCGCACCTGGGTATTCGGCAGCAATGGCGGCGGCATATGCCGCGGGCAATTCCATTGGCCAAGGTTAGAGGAACGCGCACGCTTGCTTGACGGACTCCACAGAAGGCGTTGGCAGAAGAGCACTTTGGCGGTTGCGCGATGCGCTTTTGTGGAGGCATTCCTCCGGAGAACGAATGGACGCAGCATTTCTGGTCTGAACTCGCGAAAGATAAAATGCAGCAGTGAAGGACTCTCCCAAGCAGCGGCCAGTGCCGCGCAACGACTTGGGATTGCGGCGCGATGCCGCCGCCAATCGCCAGAAGGTGCTTGATGCAGCAACAGAAATCTTCAGGCGCAACGGAGTGGATGCATCCTTGGAAGATGTGGCCAAGCAGGCTGGGGTCGGAATCGGAACCCTGTACCGCCGCTTTCCCACGCGTGCCGAACTCATCGCTGCTGTGTATGAGCCCGCGATGGAACTCTGGGCTTCGTCCGTCGACAGTGCCTTGGGACTGTCGGACTCCTGCATTGGGTTGAAGAAGGTCCTGGCCGGGCTCTTCGAACTCCAATTCGCGTACCGGGGCTTTGCCGATGTGATGACAATGCCCTTCCCGCTGTCTCCCGAATTCGAGGCCACACGAATGCGCGGGGTTGAAGGAATGAGAATCCTGACCCAGCAGGCGAAGAAGG
>DNXA01000236.1 GCA_003506065.1 Actinomycetota bacterium | reverse complement strand
CCCATGGAAATGAATGACATGGTGATGGTCAGCATTGACGATCACGTGGTTGAACCGCTCGACATGTTCGAAAAGCACTTTCCCAAGAGCATGATGAGTGACGCTCCAAAGCTCACGGCTCACCCGATGAACCCTGACCTTCAGGCATGGGTGTTTCAGGGCCTGCCCATCGGCAATATGGGGCTCAATGCCGTCGCCTCCTGGCCGAAGGAGGAATGGGGCATGGATGCCACTGATCATTCCGAGATTCGCCCCGGTGTTTACGACATGGATCTGCGCGTGCGAGATATGGACGCCAACGGCGTTCTCGCCTCCATGATGTTCGGCAGCTTCACAGGGTTCGCGGGCACGCACCTCGCCAACCTGCCCGACAAGAAGCTTGCGCTTGCTGCATTCCAGGCCCATAACGATTGGGTCGTCGGCGAGAACCCGAGCAATCACCCGGGTCGCTTCATCCCGATGGGGATGATCCCGTTCTATGACATGGACGAGTCGGTCAAGGAGATCCACCGCCTTGGAGCGATGGGCTGCCGCTCCATCAGTCTGCCCGAGACTCCCTACGGTGTGGGGTACCCCGAGTTCAGGTCGGGGCACTGGGATCCGGTCTTCAAGGCACTCTCCGATACCAACATGGTGGCCAGTCTGCACATCGGCGGGGGCTTCGGCCTCATTCAGCGTCCCGCACCAATGGACTTCACCGACCTGAGCTCATTCTTCGCAGATGACCTCATCATCCTCGCCGCACTTGTGTCCACTGTGACGGCAACCGACATGATGCTCAGTGGCGTTCTTAAGAGATTCCCCGACACCAAGATCGCGATGAGTGAAGGTGGGCTCGGCTGGGTGCCACCGTGGTTGGACCGCATGGATCGCCACATGACCAACCACGCCTGGACGCATCTGAATTCACTGCCGGATGGCATGACACCAACGGAGGTGTGGCGCAAGAACTTCTTGGCCTGCTACATCACTGAACCCAGCGCGCTCAACAATCGCAAGCGCATCGGCTTGGAGAACATCGCCTGGGAGTGCGATTTCCCGCATTCGGACTCAACTTGGCCACTGTCTCCAGAGACTCTCTGGAAGGAACTGCTGGACACTGACTGCAGTGACAAGGAGATCGACCTGATCACGCACGAGAATGTCGCGCGTTTCTTCAGCTGGGATCCCTTCCAGCGCATCGCAAAGAAGGACGCAACGGTTGGTGCTCTTCGTGCCCGCGCCACCGATGTCGATGTCAGTGAGACCTCGAAGGCCGAATACCGTCGACTCTACAAGCTGGCGCACTCCTGAGGGAGCAGCGACGCGTGTACAAGTGATGGGCCCCTGAATTTCCCGGGGCCCATCACTTTGAGTGCTGCTCCTAGTTGGCGAATGGATCGCCCTGGATGTCCTCGTCAGTGAAGAACATCGGGGCACCCAAGGTGTCGTCGACATTGGCTGCGATGAGATTCGCGCGCGGCCGCCTCGTGCGCACTCCCTGCTTGTTCAGCCATGCCTCGGCAGAATCCAGGTCGCGGACCTTCCAGCGCAGTGAGTAGATGCAGTTGCCCCACTTCTCCACATGGCGTCCAAGGTCGGAATCCATCTCGAGCGGCTGCGCCAACTGCAGCAGGCAGTCACCAAGGATCACCGTCTGGTACTTGCACTGCAGATCCTCATCGATGCCCTCTTGCAGCGGAACGGCCTGCATGATGTCGACATACGTTGCCACAGCGGAATCGAGGTCTCGAACACCGATAGTGACGTAGTTGAATCGCTCGAAGGTCATCGGGTGCTGCTCATACAGGCGCATGAGCTCGGTGTAGGTGTCCTGATCCTTGGGGTCGTTGCGCATATCGATCTTGCACAGTTCAACCATCAGGCCGGCCGTATCGCGCGGGCTCGGGTAGAAGTAGAGAGTCTCAGGATCGAGCTTCTCGATCTTTCCGCCACCGGGCGCTCCGATGTAGACGCCCTTCTCGAGCAGGCGATCCGCGAGCCCGGCGAGGTCTTCGACCTTGTAGCCGACCGAGTGCAGGTGCTGGCCGAACTTCGAGTAGAACTTCCCGACCGGCTTGTTGACATCCACCGGCATGTTCGGCGCCATCGTCTCGATGCAGACATCGGCAACCATGAGCAGTGACGCCCAGCGATCCTCCGGTGGAAGGTAGTTCAACTCGTCGATCCCCATATAGAGGTATCCACCGAGCACTCTGCGGTAGAACTCATTCAACTTGTTCACATCATCGGTCATATGAACGATGTGAATCATGTTGCCGATGCCGTAGTCACCGGTCGTCTTGTACTGCCGTTTCATGTAACTCCTTTGTAGGGCTCTGGCCTATTGGGGGTTGTCAAGCCTACGAGGCGAAGGGATCGCCTGGGATGTCCTCGGTCGTGAAGAACATCGGCGCTCCGAAGGTGTCCTCTTCATTGGCCTGCAGGAGATTGTCGCGAAGGCGTTCCGTGCGCACGCCCTGGCTGTTCAACCATGCCGCAGCGGCATCGAGATCGCGCACCTTCCAGCGCAGGCTGTAGATCATGTTGCCCCATTTGGCAACGTGACGGCCAAGATGAGAATCCTCTTCAAGTGGCTGGGCCAACTGCAGAAGGCAGTCGCCCAGACGCAGCGTCATGTACTTGCACTGCATCGCCTCGTCAATGCCCTCCACCAGCGGAATCGCCTGCATGGTGTCGACGTAGGTCGCCACTGCGGCATCGAGATCCTTGCAACCCAAGGTCACATAGGAGAAGCGCTCGAAGGTCATGGGGTGGAACTGCCACATCTTGAACAGCTCAGACCAAGTCGGCAGATCCTTGGGGTCATTGGGCATGTCGGTCTTGCAGAGCTCGACCATCAGACCTGCGGTGTCGCGGGGGCTCGGGTAGAAGTAGCCGGTCTCCGGATCCAGCTTGTCGATCTTGCCACCGCCGGGACGGCCGATGTAGATGCCCTTGGCGAGTAGATGATCTGCCAGACCAGCGAGATCATCGACTTTGTAGCCCACTGAATGCAGGTGCTGGCCGAACTTGGAGTAGAACTTTCCCACGGGCTTGTTGACATCCGGCGGCATGTTCGGCGCCATCGTCTCGATGCAGACATCCGAGACCATGAGCAGGCTTGCCCAGCGATCTTCGACAGGAAGGAAGGTCGGGGCATCTGGGCCCATGAACACATAACCACCGAAGACTCGGCGGTAGAAGTTGTTGAGTTCCTCCACATCGTCAGTCATGTGCACGAAATGGATCATGTTGCCAATGCCGTAGTCACCTGTCTTCTTGTACTGCCGCTTCATGTATCTCCTAGTAAGGGTGGTTGGAACAAGAATCTGAACTACAGCACGTAGCCAGTGTTGCCCACCCAGTGCAGGACAGATGGCACGTTCTCGCGATCCATCGAGTCGGTCTGCGTGAATCCTGCTGCACCAGAGAACAACTGACCGGCGGCAGTTGCAACGTCAGCCTCATCGATCTCGTAGATGGTGACGAAGCGATTGATCTTCTCGCCACTGCGCGGGTCGCTCTCCTGGTAACGCGTGACATTGCTGATCGATGGGATCGCCGCGCGAACCTCAGGAATGTGAGTTCCCTCGTACCAAGCGGTGAATTCCGGAATCTGCGCCTCACTTGTAGCACTTGAGAAGGCGACGAGCAGGGTCTTGGCCATTGGTATCTCCTTTTGAGGTTAGGCGTGGATGGTTACGAGTCGTAGCGGTAGAAACCGCGACCGGTCTTGCGACCCAGCCAGCCCAGGCGGACATATTGCGTGAGCATCTTCGGCGGGAAGTACTTGGGATCCTTGGTCTCGTTGTAGATGGAGACGCCCTGGGCGTGGACGATGTCCAGGCCGACGAGGTCTGCGAGACGGAATGGGCCCATCGGGTGGTTGAAGCCGAGGGTCATGACGTCATCGATCGACTCCATCGGAGCCACGCCATTCTCAAAGGCGCGGATCGCATCATTGAAGAAGGGGGTGATGAGCAGGTTGCCGATGAAGCC
>DNXA01000105.1 GCA_003506065.1 Actinomycetota bacterium | reverse complement strand
GCGGCATGGAACTGAGAGAAGTCCATGTCCTGTGCACCCTTGATGCTCGGCACGAGCAACTGGCGAGTGCCGTCGGCCTTGGTCTGATCAATGGCCAGACCAAGATTGATCGCTGAACTGGATACCAGCGCAGGCTTGCCATCGACCTCAGTGAAGTGGCTGTTCATCGCTGGAACATCGGCGACTGCGCGCACAACTGCGTAGCCGATGAGGTGAGTGAAGGAAACCTTGCCTCCGCGCGTGCGCGCGAGATGATTGTTGATGACGGTTCGATTGTCCTGAAGCAGGCGCGCTGGTACCGCTCGCACACTTGTTGCGGTGGGCACAGCAAGGCTGGCTTCCATATTCGTGACAACACGAGCCGCTGGCCCCTTGAGCACAGAGGTTGCCGTCTCATTGGAAACTTCAGCCTTGGGTGCCAGGGGTGGTGCCGGCGGAACCGGGTAGGTCGGTGCCGGTGCGCTCGGCGGAACAGCTGCCGGCGGTGTGACCAAGGCAGTTGGGGCATCGGCAGTCACTGGCTCAGTCACCACAGGTGCGGGCACGAAGCCCGATGTGGCTGCATTGAGCGTCGGCGGCTGGCCTGGGACTCCGGGGGAGTAGTCATCGAAGAACTCCCACCAGGCGGGATCCACCTTGGTCTTGTCTTGCCGATACAGATCGTAGAGTTCATCTACGAGCCACTCATTGGCGCCAAAGGTGTCCATGGATTCCGTGGCCACTGCAGATCCTCTCGCACCGAAGTGCTCGCTTCGTCGAATAGATAGATGGGGAACACGCACCTGTGCGGTGCACACACCAGCGCAGTTGCGCCTGCACAAGAGTAGTCGCTCCAGGCGTGAGTGCCCAGATGAAAATGACGTAATCCGCGTCTCAATCCGGCCCGGTTTTGGATCGCTTGACTTTGCGACTTACAGTGAGGGAGTGCTTCCCTCACACTCCGGCCGAATGGCTCTGGCTTCTGCGCTCGCTTTGGGCCTCGTGGCGATCGCCGTGCCGGCCCAGGCAGCGGCGCCGTTTCCCGATGCGCCAAGCATCGCCTCGGTCACTTCCGTCGGCACCGGNNGGGAACACCTGGAGTGCCTGCGGCTTGACCCTTGGCCTGTGTGTCGTCAGCGGCCTGACCGATGGCGTGAAGTACATCGTGGCCCTGCGCGCGGTCAATGAAGCTGGCGCAGGACCGATGAGCGCCCTTGGCTCTGGCGTGCCGACTGTGCCCGTCGCTCTGGACACCGACAAGCTGACCAAGCTCCCCAAGGCTCGGATCATGGTCACCGGCAAGTTCGATGGAGCGGCCAACGACCTGGGTGTGAACGCTGAAGCGATGCGCGTCGGGGTCGGCACCCTGCCCAAATTGACCTTCAGCCGGGAGATTCCCAACAAGGCTGTGGTGGAGCGTCATCTGACGGTCTCAGCGAGGTCTGACTCAACTGGCGCCACGAGTGTGGTTCCGGGCAGTTGGGCTTGGCAGAGCAATCGCTCGGTCATGTTCCGCCCGACGACTTTCTGGCCTGGGCGCTCGACGATCACCATCACCTCGTCATTGAACTCGGCGAATATGGGGGTCGCTGGTGGCTTGACCCTGGTCGGCACCTCCTCGCTGGGCACGACCTATTCCTTCAAGACAGCTCGCTCCTTCATCGGCCGGGTCAACGGTGCGACACACCAGATGACCATCTACGTCGATGGCGTCAAGGTGAAGACCTTCAAGACCTCCCTTGGCGGCCCGAACTGGCGCACACGCAATGGCGTCAAGGTCGTCAGCACGCAGAAGGAGCCGTTCAAGACCTACACCAGCACAGCGTTGGGAATTACTGATCCCGGGCAGCAGTACTCACTTGATGCTCGCTGGAATACGCGCATGACCCCCTCTGGTGAGTTCATCCATGCCGCACCCTGGGCAACAAGCCGCTTGGGCAAGTGGAATGGCTCGCATGGGTGCACCAATCTGCATGAGTCCGATGCAAAATGGATCTACGAGAACACCATCCCTGGCGATGTGTTCGTCTACTCCAACACTCTGGGCAACCTGGCTGAGCCGGGCAATGGCGCGGGCGGGCTGTGGAATGTCGCCTGGGCAAGCTGGCTGAAGAAGTCGGCCCTGAAGAACGTCACGGTTGCACCGACGATGCCACCACCTGTGCCCGTGCCGACACCGGTGCCTTCGCCATCGGTGACCCCGTTGCCTACCCCTACTCCGACATCTGTGAGCACGTAGCCCGCACTACTGGCAGGATTGCGCCATGGTGACCATCAGTCGGGTTGTGGGGGCTCTTGGCCACAACCGTCCGCTCGCAGAACGTGTTGCCCTCTTCGCTGCTGCCGCAGCGGTCGGGCCCTCATTTGAGCCCGGGCTCCAACCGCGCAAGACACTTGATCAGGCAATCGCCACAGGCGTGATCTCGGCAACCACGCTGTCCTTGGTGACTGCCGCAGAGAGCATGATCGACTCCCTTGGCAATCGCCTCACGCGCAAGCGGGCCGCGGCTTCCGATGGCAGTGCCTCAGTCTCGCGCCTGGCCTTCACCGTTGGCACCAATCTCGCAGCGGCCGGACTTGCTGAGGGGCTGTCGCGACTGCTTCCGCCGCACGAGGACGAGAAGCTTCGGCGCGGGCTTGCGCGTGTTGCCGCACAGCGGTCGGCACGAGTCGCGGTTGCGGGTGCGGCGCTGAGCGGTGTGATCGGCTCCCTTGATCTGCTGGCCCAGAAGTCTCCGGGGATGGCCTGGACAAAGCTGCTCCCCGTCCCGCTTGCTGCCGGTGTGGGTGCTTCAGCATTTGAGATTCGTCGGGTGCATCGTCGCGCCGCGGAATTGGGAGACGCCACCATTGCCAAGGTGTCAACCCGCAATTCAGTGTTGATTGCGCTGGGCGTGGGCGCAGGCGTGATCACCTTACAAGCTGGCGAACGAGCGCTCGCCAGCCAGGTTTCGCGTGGATTGGCCAAGATCGCCC
>DNXA01000138.1 GCA_003506065.1 Actinomycetota bacterium | reverse complement strand
GCTCAGGAGCCAATCCTGGCCCCTGGGCTTCCGCCTGTGCGTTTGAAATCCCGCGAGTGAGGCATTTCTACCCCGGACGTGGCCGAGAGCATTCATCGATTACCTAGTGTTCGGGATTACGCGATTCCGGGCACTTCCGGTCGTAGTTCGATGATGCTCTCCGCCACGATGGTCCCCGTTGACCCCGCACCGAGGTCTGGATCGAACTCCACGACGTAGATTCGCGACGGCCCGATGACTTTCATAGCCATGGGAAGCACGCCAACAACATCCTGTTCACGTTCGCGTACCTGGGCAAGAAGGCTTGCTGCAGAGCGAATGATCTGTGGGACATGAATCTTGTCGCGCTTGCCCTTTGCTTCGACGGCAAGAAGCCAATGCCCGCCGTCAACGTCTAGCAAGCTGTAAGCGGCGTCCACTTCCCCCTGGCCCATCTTGATTCCAGTCTGGAGGAAGGTCATCTCTGCGGCGCCGAATTCTGACACGGCGGCAAAGTGCGTCTCCACAACGCGCAGTCGAGCACCCACTTGGGCGAGCCAGTTCTCGTCGGTCCGGCCAAGCGCTTTCATGGCAAGTGGCATCGACAGCGATTCAAGCACAATGACGTTGGCGAGAGCTTCCTCTGAGGGAGCGACGTCGGCTCGGAAAGCGACCTGTCCATCCGAAAGAAGGACGAAACGGAAGCATGCACCTTCGCCGTCTCCAATGGCGTCCTTGCCTGTCCAGCCCCTCTCAAGGAGACTCTGGGGCCAGAGTCCTTCAAGGTTGTTGCGGGTCAAGTCCTTCCAGAAGTTTGCAGGGTTGCGCGGACTCAGTGGCCTTTTGCCCGCGTCGATGAGGAGCGGATTGGTCGCTTCTATGGCGGCAACGACCTCGTCCATAGTTACCACGGGTTCAGCGATCCCGTTCTGGGGCGTATATCCCTTTGTGACCAAGAAGAGATACTCGATTACTGCCGTCTTTGCGCTAGCCAAGTCTCACCTCCCTCGCTACTTCGTGCTCAGAGGTTAGTGGCGCAGAGCATCGGAGGAAGTGTCGGAGGTGGGTCCTAAGTTCCAAGGACCAACCCCGACTCTCGTGGAGGTAGCTTGAAATTCCGTGGTCCGCACATCGGGCAGCCTGCCTTGGAACGGCCGGTNNGACGGCGTACATCGTGGGAATTCTGTCGTGAAGAAGTCCAACCGCCCACTCGTCGTGGATCTTTTCTCGGGCGCAGGTGGCCTCAGTTTGGGTTTTGAGCAAGCTGGGTACGACGTAGTTGCTGGAGTCGAACTGGATCCGATCCACGCCGCTATTCACGAGTTCAATTTCTCCTATGCGACAACGTTCTGTCGCGATGTGACCACGGTGACAGGCGAGCAGATTCGTAGCCGCTCTGAACTTGGCAATCGCGAAGTACACGCTGTCGTGGGAGGCGCGCCATGTCAAGGCTTCTCTCTCATCGGAAAGCGCGCACTTGATGATCCGCGCAATCGTCTCATCGCTGAGTTTGCGCGCATTGTTCTCGAACTCCAGCCTCGGTATTTCGTCTTGGAAAACGTAGCTGGGCTCACTGTGGGCGATCACCGGAAGATGCTCGACGAGACCATTGAGCTCTTCGAAGAGAACGATTACGAAGTCGTCAAGCCCTACCGTGTCCTTCAAGCTGCGGAGTTCGGGACACCGCAGAGTCGGCGCCGCCTCTTCTTGATGGGCGCTCGAAAAGGAGTGCCTCTCCCGAGTTATCCAACCCCTCTCACGGTCGCTCGACGACTGGACGGGGGCGCAGTGGAGCCCTCCTCCTTGCCCCTGTCTCCGAGCGTATGGGAAGCCATTGGTGACCTGCCTGAAGCAGACGAGTTCATCGAGCTTCTTGAAGGCGACAGCGTGCTGGCGAAGTTCGGTGAACCATCTCAATTCGCGGCGACGCTTCATGGCCTCATCCGCGATCCCTCCAACTTCTCTCATATGCGTTACACAGACGAGAAACTACTGACTTCAAGCAGGAGGACGATTCATACGGAGAAGTCCATTCGTCGTTTCGCGGCCACTTCGCCAGGCTCCACAGAGTCGATAAGTCGCTTCCTCAAGCTTCACCCCGAGGGGATTTGCAACACACTGCGAGCTGGAACTGATGCTCAGCGAGGTGCGCACACTTCGCCTCGACCGATTCACCCAGCGTCGCCTCGCGTCATCACTGTGCGGGAGGCGGCACGACTGCATAGCTACCCGGACTGGTTCAGGTTCCATGTGACGAAGTGGCACGGATTTCGCCAGATCGGGAATTCAGTTCCCCCTCTGTTAGCGCAAGCCGTTGCCGCGAGCCTGCTTAAGGCGGACGGCATCGTTCCAATCCCAGGCTCCGATGTCGAGGTTGGAGAGACGTCGCTGTTATCCATGCGCGCCATCGAGGCGGAACGCCACTTTGGGATCACTGAGCGAGTTATCCCCCAGCGGATGCGGAAGGCAAGCTAGGACATAGGTTTGATGGGTGCGCAATGCACCTGAGCCTTCGAGCGAATCTGTCTCGCGACGGATGAAGAACACTCCTACTCGCGACACGCCTGCTGAACTCGCAGTCCGCAAATTACTTCACGCTCGCGGACTGCGGTACCGGGTGGATTCGCGCCCCTTGCCCACGCTGAATAGGCGCGCGGACCTCGTGTTCCCGCGTCAGAGAGTTGCTGTGTTCATCGATGGCTGCTTCTGGCATGGGTGCCCCCAACACGGTACGGGCTCAAAGTCCAACTCCGACTATTGGGATGCAAAGATCAGTGGCAACCGTGTTCGCGATCTTGATACGAACACGCGTCTTGAAGAGCAAGGCTGGCAAGTGATTCGCGTCTGGGAACACGAGTCGGCCACGGCGGCCGCCGATCTCATCGCAGAAGCAGTGAGGGGTAGGAGTTGATGCTCTCGTGAGCCAACATCTGACTTCGCGCGTGTGCTGTTTTCGCTACGAAATGCTGAGAATTGAACACGCTCACTCGATCCTGCAGATCACCGGGTTTTGGCTGGCCAAATGGAGAAGCTCAGGAGCCAATCCTGGCCCCTGAGCTTCCGCCTGTGCGTTTGAAAGCCCGCGGCTAGCTCTTCTTCTTGCCAGCGAGGAACACCTTCGAACCGGGGTAGGAAGCCTTGGGCAGGCCAAGCACATGCTGAGCGATGATGGTGCGGAACACTTCGACAGTGCCGCCGTAGGTGCCGGTGCCCTGCGCAAAGCGGTGGGCATATTCAGCGTCACCCTTGCCGACACTGCCCTCCTCGTCCATGGGCAGCAGGCCTGCAGGCCCGAGAAGATCCTGCAGGATCGCGGACTGCTTCACGAGGGCATCGGATGCTCGCACGCGACCCATGGGGCCAGGGGTGCTGAGGCCGGCCTCGTAATCAACCATTGCGGCCCCAAGGCGCTCGCGCACGCGAGTGTCCTCAGCCATGCTGCGCCCGTCAGGCCCAGTCGTCTTGTGCGCCCACTCGGCGACCTCATTCATCGATTNNCCCTTGGCAAATCCGACGCCGATTGACGGATCCGTGAGTCCCTCTGACATGTCGACTCCGATGCTGTGCTCGGCGTCAAGTGGTCCGTGCAGCACGCTCCAGCCGTCGTTGACGCCGCCGACTCGGCAGCGATCATGGATCTGGACATCCTCGTAGTACACGATGTTGGTGCGCTCGCCGCTGAACGTGCGGATCCCCTGAATCGTGACTCCTGGAGTATCCAGAGGAACAAGAAACATGGTGATGCCCTTGTGCTTTGGCGCATCAGGATCAGTGCGAGTGACCAGGAAGGTGTAGGTGGACACGTGTGCGCCAGTGGTCCACATCTTCGATCCGTTGATGGTCCACATGTCACCGTCCTGCACTGCGCGGACCTTTGCGTTGGCGATGTCTGAACCGCCATCGGGCTCTGAGTAGCCAAGGCACATCACGGCCTTGCCTTCGGCACAGGCCTTCAGAATCGGATCGGCAACATCTGCTGGCATGTACTTGCGCACTGCCGACATCGGCAGTCTTGACGTGCCGCGCATCATCATGACGCGAGCATCCTGGCGGCCAATCTCAAGACCCATGATGCGCTGCTGCAGTGGGGTGAAATCCGCTCCTCCCTCGGTTGCCGGCAACTCGGGATAGAGCCATCCACGAGACCCGAGCCCTTCATACACGCGAGTGTTGAAGCCATCACCGAACTCGTGCTCCTGGGCGAAGACATCGGGGGTGAAGAGCTCGGCGAGGAACTCGCGAATCTCCTGTTGCAGCGCGCGGTGCTCGTCGTCCAAATCAACCAGACCGAAATCCATGGGGTTCTCCTTCTACTCTCGTTGACTACTTGACCGAGGCGAGCATGTGATCGCCGATGTTGAGAAGCTGGGCGCTTGGATCGCCAGCGAGCGCGCTCCAGCCCTTGCTGCGCAGGAAGTAGAGGCTGACATCTGCCTCCAGAGTGAAGCCAAGACCGCCTTGGAAGTGAGCTGCGTTCGTCGTGCCATGTGTTGCTGCCTGTGCGCTGTACACCAGCGCGATTGCAGGCAGCTCAGGCCGGGCGTCGGGTTCGTTGTCGAGATACCAGGCAGCCTTGCGGGCGATATTGCGCGCCCCCGCGATATTGGTTGCGATATCCGTGAGCGGAAATGCAACGCCCTGCAGGGTTGAGATGAGCACGCCCATGGTTTCGCGAGTCTTGGTGAATTCCACTGTGAGGGCAAGAGCTGACTGAGTCAACCCGATGAGCGCGCTGGCCGTGAGCACCATGCGCTCATCGTGGGCGCGGGTATAGATCGTTTGGGCCGCAGCGCCACTTGCCACAACGATGCGATCCGACACAGAATCGAAATCCCACCAGGCCAATGGGGTGTGGCCTTGATTGCGCACATGCGCCGGCGACTGTTGAACCGTATAGAGGATCAGATCCTCACCTGCGAGTCCGAGCACACTCTTGGCGACAGCACCTGCCGGAACAAGTTGCTTGGAGCCAGGCTGAATAGGGAAACTGGCCAGCGCGACGATGTGCGAGCCGTCGGCTGCACCAGCCAGCAACTGATCCAGCGCTGGGTTCTTCGCTGCTGCGAGTGCGCGCGAGGTGACGACATGCTCGATGTAGGGCACAGGGGCAACTGCGCGGCCGAACTCCTCAGCCACAAGGGCCAGTTCAACAACGCCTGCTGTGTCACCGCCGACCGATTCTGGAAGGCCCATGGTGGTGGTGCCCATCTCAACGAGGCGATCCCAGAGATCCTGATCGAATCCGAGGGGTTCAGCAGCACGCACCACTGATGTGGGGCACTGGTCACGGAAGAAGTCACCAAATGCGACGAGAA
>DNXA01000172.1 GCA_003506065.1 Actinomycetota bacterium | reverse complement strand
CAATTGAACGTCGCCCTGGGTGGCGGAGCAGGGTGGAAGCGATACGGGAATCAGGTTCACGATGCCTTGATCAAGGGAATGATCGAGACCCGCGTTCCGACGAGCGATGAAGCTCGCATGCAGACTCCGCAATGGGCACTTGATCGTGCCGCCGAGTTTGCCGACATCTACGTGGAAGCCATCCGAGCCAGTGGTGTCAACGTCGTCGGCGATCTCGACATCCTGTCCAAGCGTTTGCAGGGCCCTGACGCAATCGACTCGGAAGGCTCCAGCGACATGCCAACAGCAGCGGCCATCACCGCGCTGCTGTCAGCACTTGATGCTTCGCGACCACAGGCAGATCAGCCACCCAAGGCTCGCCTGCGCAAGCTGGCCAAGAGATTCCAGATTGACCGAGGTTCACAAAGGCCTGCTTGAGGAGCGCCCACTCCAGCGCCACAATCATGAATGGAGTTCTTGCGATCATCGGTTCGAAACTGCTTCTAGGATCCTTAATTGGGATCAATGCCGATGGCCAGTCCCGAAGCATGACTGCACGGAAATGAGCGAGGAGGTCTGATGGCGCTGCCGCAGTTGTCGCCAGACATGGGTTTTGACGATGCCGCCAACCTGGTTGTGGAGTATCTGACCGAGCATGTGCCCTTGGCTCTTTGGTCTGTCACAAGGGTTGAGAACGATCGCCAGACTTTCCTGTACATGAATGAGGGCAACAGCTACCACATGTCCAAGGGCGGGGGCACGCTTGGCAGGACAGTTACTGCATTCACATGGTGGCAGGCACCACTCCGTCCATCGCCCCTGACGCGCAATCAATTCCCGAATATGCAGCGGCAGGCGTAAATGACGTAGCCGAGATCGGGGCCTACGCCGGTTCACCGATACGAGACCAGGATGGCGAACTCTTTGGCGCCATCTGCGGACTTGATCCTCAGCGGATGGATGATGACGCCACACTCAAGCAAGCCGGACCCACGCTAGATCTGCTCGGACAACTGTTATCGATGGTCTTGGCCTCCGATCGCGCTCGTGACCGGCATGCGCAGGAGTTGATGGCCGCACAGCTTGCAGCTGAAACCGATCTGCTCACTGGCCTGTACAACCGTCGCGCATGGGAGCGCATCATTACCGAGGAGGAGGAGCGATACCAGCGCCTTGCCGATCCGACCGTTGCTTTGATGATCGACCTGGACCACCTGAAGGCTGTCAATGACGCTCAAGGGCACGCAGCGGGAGATCTCTACATTCAGACTGCGGCGAAGGAACTCGCGAATTCTGTGAAAGCCGGGGACTTCGTTGCACGCCTGGGCGGAGACGAGTTCGCTGTCCTGCTCAATAACTGCACGGAAGTGCAGGCTGAGACGATCGTCGAGCGGATCTACGCCAATTTTGGCCGTGCCCAGGTGGTCGGCTCATTGGGCTGGGCACCGATCACCGTCGTGCACGGCTTTCCTGAGGCCATCGCGCAAGCAGACGCTGCGATGTACGAAGCCAAGTCGCGCAAACGTCAACAACGATCAGTCTTCTGATTGTTGGATCGTGGTCGTCACATCAGCCGAGAGTTCGTAGCGGTTGCCGTAGATATTGAGCAGCGCGAGCATCATTGCGGTGACTGGCACTGCAAGGAATGCCCCGGCAACTCCGAAGAGAGCTGCGCCAAGCAGCACTGAGCCAAAGGCCACAGCTGGATTCACATCGACTGCCCGGGCACTGATCCTCGGCTCGAATGTGATGTTCTCGACCTGCTGGTAGATCAAAGCCCATACCAGGACAATGACTCCATCCCAAGGACTGTCGCTTGCAAGACCGACGATCACGGGAAGCACGATCGCGATGTACGTGCCGATTGTTGGAACGAATTGGGCGACGATGCCCGTCCACAAGGCCAACGGAAGCCAGTAGGGAAGTCCGATCACTGCAAAGACGATGCCGGAAGTGACACTGGCGATAATGGCGAGCACGACACGAGCGCCTACATATCCACCGGTCTTCTCGGCGGTAATGCTCCAGACGTTCTCGACAATCCCCTGGTGCCGCGTCGGGAACAGCTGACACACCCAACGCTTCAGCCGAGGCATGTCTGCCGAGAGATAGAACGTGAACAGGGCGAAGGTGAACACGCCAAACACGCTCCCGACAACAGAACTCAGGAAGCCGAACACATTTACGCCAAGCTTGGTCGCCATCGACGTGATGTCGTTGGTGTCAATATTGAAGGAATTGAGCACATCTTCCTGTGTGATCGATTGGGAGAAGGTCTTGTTGATCCAGGAGAGCACTCCGTCGATGAGATCAGGAATGCGATCAACGAACTGGCTGAGCTGATCCACCAGAAGTGCACCGAAAGTCACGATAAACAGTGCGACAGCCGCCATGAACCCGAGCATCACGATGATCGTGGCAACACCCCGGGGCATGCGCCGCGCAAGGCGATCGACCAGCGGAGCCATGGCAATCGCAGCGAACCACGACATCAGGACCGTGAAGATGACATTGCCGCCATCTTCGAGGATGAATGCGAAGAGCAGGCCAAGTGCAAGCACCCCCAAGATGACCAAACCGGTGCGCCAGACATTGGAGGGCGAGAACACCACCTGAGTGACGACCGGGGCTTCCTTCTCGGCCTGCGATATCGCAGCATCCTGCTCGGCTTCAGAAATCTCGTCCTTGGCCACCCCATACCCCCTTAATCCACCCATAGTCACCTGCACTTCTTGCTGTTTTCACCCTATGAGAATCAAGGAGCGCCAAACGCATAGACACGAATGGCGTACGACGGCAATATTCCGTAGATCGAACCATTCGGGTGACTACCCAAGGAGAGCATCATGACCACAGTGTTTGTTCGCGCAAAGGTTCAAGACTTCGGTGCTTGGAAGACCGCCTACGACTCAGGCATTGACATTCGCACTGCAGCTGGTGTCACGACGGCCAACGTGTTTCGATCCGTCGACGATCCAAATGAGATCACTGTCGCCCATGAGCTGCCCACCGTGCGATCCGCCAAGGACTTTGCGCACTCAAGCGAATTGCGTGCTGCCATGCAGGCCTCCGGCGTCGTCGGCGCGCCAGAAGTCTGGTTCGTCGAAGGTATCTGAGCCAAGAAACCGACTCTTCGCCCGCAGTCCACCCCCTATTGGTCTTGCCCCCAGTTTCACAAGAGGACACTGTCAATGTCGACCTCAAGGTTGACCAAAGCGCAAGGGGGATTCATGTCAGGTCGCGCAAGCATCAATCGTTGGCTCAGCATCGTGGTGATAGCCATTGGAGCAGTCATGGTCATCGCTGGAGTCGCCACGTGGGCGAATGTCAGCAGCACTCTCTCCGAAGAGCAGATCGTCGTGGCGGACGACGCAAGTTGTATGGCCGGAAGTCTTGTTACCGGTCCGATCGCCGCCTACTGCGAGGCGGAAGTCATCTCCAAGCATGCGCTTGAAGCAACAGGCGGAAAGACCTATGCAGAGTTGGAGCGCGAAGATCCAGTACGAGCAACTGCGATGGATGCTTCATTTCTCCGTGCCTCGATCTATACCTCAGTAGTTGCTTTCGGCGTTGCGCTGATGGCCATCGGCATTGGATTGGTGTTCATCCTCCTCGGCGTGCTGACACTGCGGATGTCGGCGAGCAAGCCTCCAGTGCTGGACGAGGTATCGATCTAGTCCAGAACGCGGTAAGCGCCTTGGTCTTGGCCGGTGACCATCCCTTTCGGGTTGGTCATCGGCCATCAAGCCAGAACCAGATCACAGACCCGGAGCACCCTGGAGTCACCAGATCTCGATGCGCTCATCCCTCGCGCGCATGATCGGAGCATCGTCATCGATGTCGAACGCCTGCTGAAACGCATCGAGATTCGAGAATGGTCCGGCAACCCGAATCTCACGCGGACTGTGCGGATCCACCTGAGCCAAGGTGCGCTTCAACTCCTCGCTCATGTTGACCCGCCACAGAGTGGCGTTCGCTAGGAAGAATCGCTGAGCGGGGGTGAGCCCGTCAATTGACGGGGAGTCAACGCTCACGCGCGCATGCGCGCGTTGGGCAAGCGCGATGCCTCCGAGATCAGCGATGTTCTCGCCAAGAGTGAGTCGCCCATTGACGTGGACGTCATCGACGATGGGGTACTCATCGAATTGCTCGACCAAGCGCTCCGCCAAGGCCGTGAAGTGCTGCTGGTCATCATCGTGCCACCAGTCCACGAAGGCCCCTTTGGCATCAAAGCGCCGACCCTGATCGTCAAAGCCATGGGTGATCTCATGCGCAATGACGGTGCCGATGCCGCCGTAGTTCACCGCGTCATCGGCATCAGCATCGAACATCGGCGGTTGCAGGATCCCAGCGGGAAAGACGATTTCATTGCGCGTTGGATGGAAGTAGGCATTGACCATGTGCGGTGGCATTTCCCATTCGTTCTCGTCCACCGGCTCCGCGAGTTTTGCTCGCTCGCGATCCAGATCGAATCGCGTGGCGTTCAGGCGATTGGCCGCGTAGGAATCACGGCTGATCTCCAGGCCCGACCAGTCGCGCCAACGATCGGGGTAGCCGATCTTGACGCCGAACGCATCTAGCTTGATGAGTGCTTGAACTCGAGTTGACTCACTCATCCAGGTGCGCGTCTGCAATGACTGGCGCATCTCCTCAACGATCTGCTCCACCATCCCCAGAGCACGCACTTTTGCGGACGGCGAAAAGGTCTCGTCAACGAAGCGTTGCCCAATGGCTTCGCCCATGTCGCTGCCGAGCGCAGCGATCACTCGCTTGTACCGCTCCTTGGGCTCGTTCTGACCACCCACGCGACGTCCGTAGAACTCGAATGCCTCGTCCTCAATTCGTGCCGGAAGCGCGCTGGCACTCGAGCTGACCAGGTGAAAGGTGAGGTAGGCGCGCAGAGTGGAGATGTCTGTCGCTTCAAGGATCGCGTTGAGTTGCCGCAGGTAATCGATGTTCTCGACATTCACCGTGGCTGCTTGAACTGCACCGACTGAGACAAGGTACTTGGGCAAGTCCAACTCGGGGGCCAGATCATGCAGCTCGTGGATGCTGAGGCGATTGAGTGTGCGGTCAAGATCTCGGCGATCCTCCGCCTTCATATTCTGCTCAGCGAGCAAAGTCTCAAACTCCAGGATCGAAGGCGCTTGAGCCGCAGCTGCCTGCTCAGATATGCCGACGTTGATGAGTTGGGCGCGTACGTGTTCGACATATGCCCCACGCAGACCTCGAGCCGCATCACTGTCAGCGAAGTAGGACTCGCGCTCAGGCAGCCCAAGGCCCGCAGGCACCAGCCACAGCAGATTTCTTGTCGAGTCGTCGTGGTCAACCGCCACGCCCCACATGAACAGTGCCCCAACACCAAAATCATGGAGCTCGGGCAGAAAGTCGATTACCTCGCGATGTGTCGACAACTGATCGATCGCGTCGAGCAAGGGCTGAATCGCCGATATCCCTGCACTCTCGATGGCATCAATGTCCATGCCAGACATGAAGTAGTCGCCGAGTTTGCGATCCAATTCATTGATCGGATGCTCGGCGGCCTTCTGCAGTAGCTCGTGGATCAACGTCTCATTGCGCGTCTGCACTTCCTCAAACGA
>DNXA01000144.1 GCA_003506065.1 Actinomycetota bacterium | reverse complement strand
CCCAGCTCGAGGGCACGATGCAGCGTGGCGGTTGATTCCTCGTCGTTGCGAGTTCCGTAGACCATGCTCATGCCCATGCCGCCAAGCCCTTGCGCGGAGACCTCGAGTGCAGTTGATCCAGTGCCGAGTGTGCGAGTGGGAAGTGACATGACGACCTTTCGAAATCAGCGCGGAGCCATGCGGATGGAGCCGTCCAGGCGAATGGTCTCGCCATTGAGCATCGGATTGTCCACGATGTGCTCCACCAGGGCTGCGTACTCAGATGGCTTGCCAAGGCGGCTGGGGTGTGGCACTTGATCGCCGAGGGATTTGCGAGCCTCGTCGGGCAGTCCGGCAAGCATGGGTGTCTCAAAGGTTCCAGGGGCGATGGTCATGACGCGAATCTGGAACTGCGCGAGATCTCGGGCCAGTGGCAAGGTCATGCCGGCAACCGCCGCCTTGGACGCGGCATATGCGGCCTGGCCGACCTGACCGTCGAAGGCCGCCACCGAAGCCGTGTTGACGATGACTCCTCGCTCCTCGCCATCCAGCTCGTTCTTGACCATCCGCTCGGTAGCCAAGCGCACCATGTTGAAGGTACCGACCAGGTTGATGGACACCACGCGATCGAAGTCCGCTAGCGGGGTGGCCACTCCCCTGCGAAGCACCCGATTGGGGGTGGCGATCCCGGCGCAGTTGACGAGCAGGCGCAACGGACCCATGAGCTCGGCAGCATCGAGTGCTCCGGCAACCTGAGTCTCATCGCGTACATCCGCTGCGACAAAGGTCGCGGTGGATCCAAGTGCGATCGCCTCTGCAGCGCCGGCAGATGACTCAAGGTCGAGCAGCACCACATGAGCGCCACGGCCGCTGAGCATCTTCGCGGTCGCGAGCCCAAGTCCTGATCCTGCGCCGGTCACGCAGGCGCTAATGCCTTGGAGTTGCATGCTGAGATGTCCTGTTCTTCTGACGGCCCGAGTTTGGCCCGGTCCGCGACTTTTGGTGGGATACTGGGGCACCCTAGCCGCGCTAACGCAGGCACGTCATGCTGATGACGAAACCAGCCATTGCATTCTGCAGGCTCAACCTGGAGGCAAGTAGATGACCAGTTCGTACTTCGACTCGCACGCGCTTGACCTCGCGATGCTCCTCATCCGACTGGCAATTGGTCCCATGATCATCGCTCACGGGTACAACAAGATCTTTGGTGCCGGTGGCCTCACCGGGACTGCGAACTGGTTCGAGGGTCTAGGCCTGAAGCCAGGCTGGGTGCACGCTCGAGTCGCGGCCTTCACGGAGATCTCGGTCGGCATCATCATCACTCTGGGTCTGTTCACCAGTTTCGGCGCTGCAGGCATCATCGGCCTGATGACTGTTGCCATGTTCACCGATCACCGTGGCAAGGGCTACTTCGTGTTCAAGGGCGGCCTTGAATACGTGCTGTTTGTCGCCATCACTGCAGCAGCCCTGGCATCGGCGGGACCGGGCCAATGGTCCCTTGATCACGCATTCGATCTGGGCTGGTTCGGCGTGCGCTGGGCCATCGGCGCAGTCGTGCTGGGCGTCGGAGCAGCCCTGCTCATGCTGGCGACGTCATACCGACCAGTCAAGAAGTAGTCAGTTCCCAAACCAGGATTCAACAAGTGCAGTATCTGCACCAAGGGCGCGCGCGGGTGAGTTCACCGAGCGCGCCCTTGGCATTGCCAGCGGTCGAGGCCCGAATTCTGTGTCGATGCACCACTTGCCGTCGGCGAGGTAGGGATCGTGGTCGGGTGCTGGACCAGCGGTGGCCGCTGCCACATCTGCCAACGCAATATCGATGAGGTGGGTTCCCCCTCGAACGGTCATGGCAGCAGCAGCAACGGCCGCGTGGATTCCGGCCAGTGGATCAGCCAGGGCGTCGGCCACCGGTATGGGAGTTCCATCGATCCTTCGAACAAGCCCCGCGGCCATGGCGGTGTCGTCGCCGAATCCCACCCAGTCAGCCTGTGGGCCTGTTGAGCCGTAGGCGCTCAACTGCACCCATACCCCATGCTCGCGGCTGGCCAGAAAACGTTGTGGATCAAGTTCAATGGATGCCAGCCCTCGTGGCCGTGCCGAAGTGATCACAATGTCGCAGGTATCCACCAGCGCATGCAGCAGTTCGAGTGAGTCTGGATCGAAGGTGACCGACGGTTGTCCAGAGTGCAGAAGGTCATCGAACAGGGGAAGGCCAGAGCGGCCGCCATCAGGCCGACCGCTGCTCTCCATGCGCAGTACCAGCGCACCGGAAAGGCCCAGCAGATTGCCGCACAGGGGCCCCGCCCACAAGCTGGACAGATCGAGCACGCGCATGCCTTTGAGTTCACGATTACTTGACGAAGCTGTGGAGCTGATGCGCATGAGCTCGCGGTTGCTGACTTCTCCGACGACGGCAGCTGGCAGCCCTAGGAGTCGGCAGCGCTCGACCGCCTCATGGACCGAGCGCGAGGCCGCCCACCCATCTACGGCTGCCCAGTCACCAGCACTTGCATCTGTCGTCAAGGCCGGAAGCATCTCGAAGTCCTCGTCGCGTGCCAGCGACAATGCGAGATATCCATCTGCTGCGTGCACGGCACGGCAGTGATGTCCCAATGACCAAGGTGCCTTGGCTGGCCATCGCGATATCGCCGCACGTTCGGCAATGAGCAGCTCACCTTGAAGGCCGAGCGGGCCGACGAGCGCATCAAGCGCCAGCAATCCCCCACGCGCCGCAGTTGCGCCAAAACCCGGTGGCAGCAAAGGGCGTTCTGGATACCCAGTTATCGATACAGCACCACTGGCAGCCCAGTCAGCAATCGGTGCGCTCTGTGGCGCTACGTCAATCGGCCTCTCGATACGGAGAAATTCAAGCAGCGACTGCGCCCACGTGTGTGCGTCAGTCGTTGGGAACGATGTCATCAATGAGTCCCCAATCGAGTGCTTCCTGCGCCGAGATGACGCTTGCGGTCAAGAGCAACCACAAAGTTCGCCAGCGCCCAATGCGTCGCGGAATGCTGACGCATCCGCCAGCGCCAGGCAGCAAGCCCATGTGCAACTCCGGCAGCAGAAATGTCGTTGTCGGTTCCGCGAAGACTGTGCCAGCGAATGCCGCCATCTCAACACCAGCGCCGACACATGGTCCGTGCATGTGCACATGAGTGCGATCTGAAATGTTCGACAACTGCCAGCCTGGATGCTGAGTCATGCGAACGGTCCACGCAGTTGCTGGATCTGGGGTAGTGCCGAATTCGCGAAGATCACCACCGTTGCTGAAGCATGGACCCTCTCCTGAGAAATGCACACGAAGCGCAGGGTCTGCAATTGCGATGGCGAAAGAATCGACGAGTGCGGCACGCATCGCACCGTCAATGGCATTGAGGCGAAGCCTGCGCGTCATGCGAATGCTGAGCAAGCCATCGTTCAGGCTGGTCTCCACTCGTGCCGTCTCCACCGCAGGTGTTGGCTTGCGCGTTCCACGCGAAGCCAGCCAACCAGCGAATTCAGGACCGGCAAGGAGGGTGGAGTACGCGGCAGCTTCAACTGCGATTGCGCTGGCGGTTGGGAGTTGAGGGGTCTGTCGCAGAAGCGCTGCCAGAACGAGCGCTGCTCGCGGAAACTGGGCTGCGGCACCCGTCAGCTGAGCGATTGCCGTGTCGAGGTCGGCGACCTGGATGAGCCCGGGGTCATCAGATGGCGCAGTCGTCAGCACCAGGTCAAGCTGCTTGGCCGCCCGGGCAAGGGGTGCCGAAGGCGCTTGGGTCGTGACGCCAAGGACAAGGCAGACGCGAGATTCCAGAGCTGACAGGTCGCCCGGAATCGGCATATCGAGATCGACAACGCGTAAGACATCTGCCACTTCCCCATCCATGGCGATGTGCGGATGCCAATCGCGCGACGCGATGAGATCGGCAAGCGGAATCGGCACGGCTCAAGGGTAGGCGTCCATGCTCGACGGGAGTGCGGATCGCCACCAACTGCAACGGTGGCGGCCTGCTGCCCCAGAAGATCAGTTTCAAGCCGGGTCTGACCCCGAACGGAAATCCGGTGATCTGCACTTGGTACATGGTTGCCAAGGGCTCAGAGTTGATTGCCGATCCCAAGGCCACATGTGGCGGCACGATCGTGGACACGGCCACCGGCAAGGTGGTGTTCCAGGGCTGAGCATGTGCACGACAAGAAGTGGTGGATACCGGACGGTATCCACCACTTCTTGTTTGATACCAATGACTATTCGGGCAAACCTGACATAAGCAGTGGGCTGGGATAACGACTTGGTAACGAAGGAATATTCCGTCAGTCGGCGTCACTATTTTGCGACTGCTCGAGTACGCACACCACGGCTGCTCGGCACTCGAAATCCATTTGCACTGACCATTGGAGGTCTGCGTATGTCAATCGGCCCCAAGCATCGGCGTCGAAATGCAATCGTGATTGGCGGCATGAGCGCAGCGGTTGCGC
>DNXA01000099.1 GCA_003506065.1 Actinomycetota bacterium | reverse complement strand
CGCTATGGCATCCGCGTGATGACCATCGCGCCTGGAACCTTCTACACCTACGCCTACGGCGACGTGCCGATCGAGCAGCTCAACGAGCGCTTCGCCTCACTCATCCCCAACCCCAAGCGCATGGGTCGGGCCGATGAGTACGCACAGCTCGCGCAGCAGATCGTTGAGAATGACTTCCTCAACGGCTACACCATCCGTCTGGATGGCGCGCAGCGCTTCTAAGCTCAGCGCTTCTCACTACAGCGGCAAAGGGTCGACTGGATACCGTCGGCCCTTTGCTATTGAACTTTCCGCCCGCACTGCAATGGAGATCGCATGCCCTCGCTGTTGGAAATCCTGACGATCGACCAGATCGACGAGGATCACTTCATCACGCGAGTGATGGACCCGACGCATCCAGGCCTCTACGGCGGCCAAGTGGCCGCGCAGTCGCTGCTTGCCGCCTGCAAGACAGTGGCCCCGGAGCAAGTGCCGCATTCACTGCACGCATATTTTCTTCGCGCCGGTCGCAGCGCGTTGCCAATTGAGCTGGAAGTCTTCCGGGATCGTGATGGTCGTTCCTATTCGGCTCGACGGGTCGTGGCAACCCAGGCTGGCGAAGTCATCTTCAACATGTCCTCCTCGTTCCAGTTTCCCGAGGACGGTCCAAGCGTTCAGGCCCTGACGATGCCACTGCTCGACTCAACTCCCGGCCCAGAGGCGCATCGTTGGCTTCAGATGACTTCGGACATCGAGCTGATTGACGCGGCACCGAGAACGGGCTCGCCGATGCCCGACAAGACCTGGACGCGAGCGCTGACTCAGCTGCCAGATGATCCGCAGATCCAGGCATGCGCGCTCACGTTCGTGTCGGATTTCTTCACGGGTCTGGTGCAGTTCGACGAGTACCCCGAGAATCCGCGATCTGCCAGCTTGGATCACGCGATTTGGTTCTATCGCCTCACTGACATGAATCAGTGGCACCTCATGGACTGGCATGCCCAGTCCATGGCGCACGGCCGTGGCCACTACATCGGGCACATCTACAACAGCAGTGGACTGCTGGTCGCCGGCATCGGTCAGGAAATGGCGGTTCGCGCGCGACCTGCGAAATAGCGCTTAGTTGATCGCTGGTGAAATCCCGGCATCAACATGGAAATTTGTGCCGTTGATGATGTCTGCGCGCGGACTGGCCAGCATCACCACTGCGTAGGCAATGTCTGTTACTTCACCAACACGGCCAACGGTCTGGCCGGTGCCCTTCACGAAGTACTCCTCTGCCTTGGGGATGTCATCCCCCAGCCACGCTTCTGCGCGAAGTTGCCCAAGAACTCCATCAGGCCCTCAGTGCGGATCATTCCCGGGGAGACGCAGTTCACGGTGACGCCGGTCATCCGAAGAGTCTTGGAAAGACCCAGGGACAAATTGACCATCGCTGCCTTTGCTGGACCGTAATCAGGCTGCGCGGACGTCGGAGTCACGGCTGCCGCCGTGGCGATGTTGATGATCCGGCCCCAGCCACGATCCTTCATTGCTGGCGCGAGCGCCTGAATGAGACGGAACGCGGCGACGGTGTTGGCCTCGTACGTGGCAACCAGATTCTCTGGAGTGACGCTGAAAAAGGACGGATCGGGTGTGTCAAAGCTTCCGCCGGCATTGTTGACCAGGATGTCGATTCCACCGAAAGCGGCCAGCGCCTGCTCTGCCACGCCAGCTGCGCCCTCATTAGTCGACAGATCACCGATGGCAACGGCAGCCTTTCCTCCGGCAGCCGTGATGCGCGCGGCGACAGCATTGGCTCGTTCAGCGTTGCGACCGTGCACTACAACGAGTGCGCCCTCGGCTGCCAGCTCAGCGGCGATGCCAGCACCGATACCGCTGCTGCTGCCGGTGACCAGCGCTCGGCGGCCAGTCAGATCAAGGTCCATCGCACATCTCCTTGGGATTTCGGGCATTTACGGCTGAAGCAGACTTAACGGAAACACTATGCGGTGCTTGTCGAAAGGCTTACCGTAACGAGCAGCTGACCCTAGCGCCCTGCCTGCGACTGAAAGGAAGTTCATGGAAATCAACGACATGATCCTGTTGAGCATCGACGATCACATCATCGAATCGCCGACCACGTTCGACAATCACATGCCTGCCAAGTACAAGGATGAAGCCCCAAAGCTCATCAAGGATCCCGACAACCCAGCCATTGATCGCTGGGAGTTCCAAGGCCAAGCGTCATTCACCGGTGGTCTCGGTGCTGTCGTGTCATGGCCCAAGGAGGAATGGGGATTCGAGCCAACCGGGCTAGCTGAAATGCGCCCCGGCACCTACGACATCCACGAGCGCGTTCGCGACATGAATGTCAACGGCGTGCTCGCTGGCATGAACTTCCCGACGTTCCCTGGCTTCGCGGGAACCCACCTTGCTGCTATGCCCGACAAGCAACTCGCGCTTGCCGCGGTCAAGGCCTACAACGACTTCATCATGGACGAGCTCGTTGGCTCCTACCCAGGCCGATTCATTCCGATGTGCATCATCCCCTTCTTCGACATCGACGAGTCAGTCAAGGAAATTCATCGTCTGGGAAAGAAGGGCTGTGTCTCGATCACACTGCCTGAGACGCCATACGGCGTTGGACAGCCCGACTTTGCCAGTGGCCACTGGGATCCCGTGTTCAAGGCCATGGTCGAGACGAACATGGTTGCCAGCATG
This sequence comes from Actinomycetota bacterium, assembly GCA_003506065.1. GTDB lineage: Bacteria > Actinomycetota > Actinomycetes > S36-B12 > S36-B12 > UBA11398. The sequence continues at coordinate 767 of DNXA01000099.1, read as the reverse complement.
CACATCGGTGGCGGCTTCGGATTGATTCAGCGTCCACCGTCAGCACTCGTCGATGACATCGTCATCATCGCCGCGCTGGTGTCGACCATTGCCTGCACCGATCTCATGCTCAGTGGTGTCCTCAAGCGCATCCCGGACATGAAGTTCGCGATGAGCGAAGGTGGACTTGGCTGGATTCCATTCCTGCTCGACCGGATGGACCGCCATATGTACAACCACTCCTGGACACATCTGGATTCCCTGCCTGCCGGCAAGACGCCGACGCAGGTCTGGAAGGACAACTTCCTTGCGTGCTTCATCACCGAGCCAACCGCATTGCAGACGCGCGAGCGCTATGGCGTGGAGACGATCGCCTGGGAGTGCGACTACCCGCACTCGGACTGCACGTGGCCGTATTCACCAGAACTCCTGCACAAGGAGCTCGCGGGGGCCAATTGCAGTGACAAGGAGATCGACATGATCACCTGGGAGAACTCAGCACGCTTCTTCAACTGGGATCCCTTCAAGCACACCGCGAAGGAGCAGGCGACTGTGGGCGCACTGCGCTCACTGTCCACAGATGTCGACANNACGACAAAGCCCGCCGATTTCGACTCGGCGGGCTTTGTCGTGCTCTGCCGCGGCACATTGATAATCCGCTTGTGAATCAGGACCTTCGTCCCTACTCACCGAACGTGTCGTACGGCACATTCTCTGTATCGCAAGCCTTACGAGAGATCACGGAGAGCGGAGCACATGAACCTTGACGACATGATCCTGCTGAGCAT
>DNXA01000141.1:915-5975 GCA_003506065.1 Actinomycetota bacterium | reverse complement strand
CGATCGACTGATGGGTCGGACCGTCCTCACCCAGACCAATGGAGTCATGAGTCCACACGAATGTGACGGGCGTCTGCATGACTGCCGCGAGTCGAACTGCGCCTCGCATGTAGTCGCTGAAGATCAGGAAGGTTCCGCCGAAGGGTCGATTGAGTCCGCTGAGTGACATGCCGTTCAGCGCAGCGCCCATTGCATGCTCGCGAATGCCGAAATGCAGGATCCGGCCATAAGGCGATGCGTCGGGCATCGTGGTCGATGCCGGAAGGAAGCTGAGTCCACCCTCGATTGTGGTGTTGTTGGATTCGGCGAGATCTGCCGAGCCGCCCCAGAACTCGGGCATAACGGCGGCGATGGCATTGATGACCTCGCCCGAGGCCTTGCGCGTTGAGGACGAGCTGCCCAGTTCCCAGCCCGGGATGGACGCATCGAAGCCGTCGGGCAGTTCGCCTGCCTGAAGGCGATCAAGAAGTGCGGCCCTTGCTGATTCGCGCGAACGCCAATCAGAGAAGGAGGCTTCCCACGCTGCCCTTTCGGTGGCAACGCGCGCCTGCAATTTCGCGCGCACGTCAGCGAGCACCTGCTCGTCGAATGCAAAGGAGACCTCGGGATCAAGCCCGAGTTCCACCTTGGTCGCAGCGACCTCTTCGACGCCCAGCGCCGCACCATGGGCCTTGCCAGTGTTGCGCGCGTGCGGTGCCGGCCAGGCAATGGTGGATCGCATCGCGATGAACGTGGGCCGGCCCTTCTCGGCGCGTGCAGCAGCGATCGCATCGGCCATCGCCGGAAGGTCGACATTGCCGTCAGCGAGGAAGTCGACGAAATGCGTGGCGAAGCCATAGGCCGCATAGCGAGCAACGACATCTTCAGTGAACGAGACCGCAGTATTGCCCTCGATGGAGATGTGGTTGTCATCCCAGATCACGGTGAGATTGTCGAGAGCCTGAGTGCCGGCAATTGACGACGCCTCACCCGAGACGCCTTCCTCCAGGTCGCCATCGGAGGCGATGACCCAGACGTGGTGATCAAAGGGGCTGGTGCCCTCAGCGGCATCCGGATCAAAGAGGCCGCGTTCGAACCTGGCGCCCATCGCCATGCCGACCGCCGTGGCAAGCCCATTGCCCAGTGGTCCCGTGGTGGTTTCGACCCCGTTGGTGTGCCCGTGCTCTGGATGGCCAGGTGTACGTGAACCTGTGGAGCGGAACTGTTCGAGATCGGCCATGGTCAGGCCGTATCCGCTCAGAAAGAGCTCGCTGTACAGAGTCAGGCTCGAGTGCCCGCAACTGAGAACGAATCGGTCGCGACCAAGCCAATGCGGATCGCTTGGATCGTGTCGCATCTCGCGCTGGAAGAGGAGGTAGGCCAGGGGAGCCAGGGCCATCGCCGTTCCGGGGTGGCCGTTGCCGGCCTTTTGGACTGCGTCCATCGCGAGAGCGCGAAGATAGGCAGTGGCACGTTCGTCTGTGGTTGACCATTCAAGGGCTGTCACAGGCGAAACCCTAGTGCGATTGGCACCTCACCTGAACTTGGAGTCCACGGCTAGGCTGACCTTGTGAGTATGGGTCTGCAGCTGCCGGGGACAAGCACCCGGGAGCGCCTGATGGCGCACGTCGCACTGACCAAGCCGCGCATTGTCGAACTGCTGCTGGTGACCGCAGTGCCGACGATGTTCTTGGCCGTGGACGGACTTCCGACCCTGCAGGCGACCATCGCTGTTCTCATCGGTGGAGCGCTGGCCGGTATGGGTGCGAACACACTGAACAGCGTGTACGACCGCGATATCGATGCCCTGATGCACCGGACCGACAAGCGGCCTGCGGCCATGGGCATCGTGAGTGTCCGCGCCGGTCTCTTCCAAGGCTTCGTACTGAGCATTGCCAGCGCCTTCTTCCTTGCTTGGTGGACCAATCTGCTGGCCGCAGTGCTGGCCCTGGTCGCCATCGCCGCGTATGCCGTCGGCTACACGATGCTGTTGAAGAGGCGCACGGCCCAGAACATCGTCTGGGGTGGTGCAGCCGGCTGCATGCCAGTGCTGATCGCCTGGTCGGCAGTCACGGGCTCGCTGACCTGGACGCCTGTCGTGCTGTTTCTCGTCGTGTTCTTCTGGACTCCGCCGCACTATTGGCCGTTGGCTATGAAGTATAAGGATGACTACGAGCGCGCTGGTGTGCCGATGCTGCCGGTATTGAAATCAGCGGAGTTCGTCTGCGTCAGCATCGTTCGCTACAGCTGGGTGATGGTGCTGGTCTCTCTGCTGCTGATTCCCGTTGCGCACATGGGCCCGGTCTACTCTGCTTCCGCCGTCATTCTCGGCGCAGTCTTCCTCTACGAGGCCTACCGACTTCTGGGCGCGGCTCGTCGCAAGCAGGACGACATCAACCTGATCGCCATGCGCTTGTTCCACTATTCGATCTCGTATCTGGCCCTGCTGTTTCTCGCAGTGGCCATCGATCCATTCGTCTTCTAGATCGCTGACACCGCAGAGCGCGTTCGCTCGGTGCCCAGCACCCACAGGATTGCAATCCACAGCAGCACGGCTCCCGTGATATGCAACAGCACGAGGAGGATTGGCAGACCTGTGAAGTACTGGAGGTATCCGATGGCCGCTTGGGCCAGCGAAATCGCGACCAGAGTCCACGTGGTCATGATCACGCGCCGCGGACCGCGCGTGAGATAGAGCGCGAAGAGCAAGCCCGCGAGCAGTCCTATGAACAGCAGCACCACGTCAGCATGAATCCAGGAGATCGTGCGCGGATCCAGACTGAAGCGATTCTCGGCCTTGGCATCACCGCTATGTGGGCCGCTGCCAGTGACCAGGGTTCCCAGCACGACCACGACAGCGGTCACCGCGGCAAGCACCCAAGTCAGCACGCGGATCTCTCGACGCACCAGTAGCGTGATGGGACCATCACCTGCATCGGCGGATCGGAACACGAGCGCTACAACACCGGCAACCAGGGCCATCGATACCAAGAAGTGCAGGGAAACCGTCACCGGATTCAGCCCAGTCAGCACCGTGATGCCGCCCAGGATCGCCTGCGCGACTGTTCCCAGGAGCGGAATTGCCGCCAAGAGGAGCAGAACCGGGCGCTTGGGGCCTCCGCGCGACACTCGTGAACGCTGATCGATGAACGCCGCGATCAGTGCCGCGATAGCGAGAATGCCCAGGACAAAGGTGAGTGATCGGTTGCCGAACTCGATGTACTTGTGCCACTCCTGCTCCTGACGAGCAACCGGCACGTAGGAGCCATCCACACACTGCGGCCAGGTTGGGCAACCCAGGCCTGAACCGGTGAGTCGCACGGTGGCTCCGGTGACGATGATCGCCGCTTGGGCAACGAGATTGGCGATGTAGATGCCGCGAGCCGTGGAGCTTGCTCTGCCGGACCTGGACGGATCGATCAGGGTTCCCATCGAAAGCTCCTTCGGGCGAGCACAACGCCAACGACCGTCCATGCTGCAAGCACCACAATTGCAAGCGCAGGGAACTGGCCAGTTTCCAGAGACTCACGCAGGCCATTGGCCAGTGCGGCACTTGGCAGCAGATCAATGACAGCGCCCACCGCCCCCGGCATATGCGAGGTGGCCACGGCCACCCCGCCGAACATGATGAGCAGGAGGAACAGTCCATTGGCGATCGCGAGCACTGCCTCAGCGCGCAAAGCCCCGGCCAGCACCAGTGCCCATGACACCCAGGCTGCAGCCGCGAGCACCGCAACAAGAAGCGCCGAAAGCGCGCCGTTCAGGGCCGGGTGCCAGGACAGGGCCAGGCCAAGAGCGATGACGACTGCCGCCGACATGGCAGTGAGTGCAGCGGTCGCCAGAAACTTCCCCGTGATGAGGTCCAGTCGGGTCAGCGGGGTGGTGCCCAGGTAGCGCAGGGCACCGGAGCGACGTTCGAAGCCAGTGCCGATTGCCAGGGAGGTGAAACATGTGGCCATGATGCTGACGGCGAGCACCGTTGGCACTGCTGCGTTGATGCTCTTGGTCGACAGGCCCGAGAAACCCAGCGCAATGAGCAGTAGCACTGGCACCACGAACATCAACAGCAGTTGCTCGCCATTGCGCAGCAGCAGTCGCAACTCCCAACGCGCGTGTGCGCGTATGCGGGTTCCTGCTGTTGTGTTCATGATCGAGCCTCTGCTGTCGAGGTGTCGATCAGGAGTTGCTCGAGAGTTCGATCACCTATGCCCAAGTCGCTGACCATGACTCCCTGCTCCGCGCTCCACGCAGTGATGCGCGCCAAGATGTCTGGAGTTGGCGTTCCGGAGACCACGTACCTGCCCGGCTGTGATTCACGCACGTCATATCCCGCGGGCAAGGCATGAAGCAAGTCATTGCAGTTGAGCCCGACCGGCCCGCCAAAGGAGAGGGCATTCTGGGTTCCTGTGAGCTCGGCGAGAGTCCCGCGCATCGCGACCTTGCCTTGGGAGATGACCGTTATTGAGTCGGCAAGATCCTCCACATCGGGAAGCATGTGCGTGGTCAGCACAATTGCCACGCCATCAGTGCGCCGCTCTTTGAGCAGGTCCAGGAGATTTCGGCGTGCAAGTGCATCAAGTCCTGCTGTGGGCTCATCCAGAAACAGCAGTTCGGGCCGACCGAGCAGGGCCGCGGCGAGCTTCACCCGCTGCTGTTCGCCACCGGACAGTCGACGGGTCTGGGTACGGGTGGCCGGATCGATGCCAACTGAGTCCAGCAAGGTGCCCGGGTCATCGGTCTGCGGGTAGAGCTTGGCGAGGTACTGCAGCCATTCCAGCGGACGAGCGGTCGGATACAGGCCGCCGGATTGGAGCATGACGCCCATGCGCGGTCGGACCCTGGCCGAGTCAGGTGCCAGGCCGAAGAGCCGCACGGACCCCGAATCAGCGTTACGCAGACCACAGGCGACCTCGATGGTGCTCGACTTGCCAGCGCCATTGGGGCCAAGGATCGCGGAGATTTGTCCGGATTCGGCCTGAAAGCTCAGGCTATCTACCGCCCGAATCTCACCGTATTTGACGACGAGATCAGAGATTTCCACCACTGGCACCCCATGAGCATAGGCATCAGCAGGGGGCAGG
>DNXA01000141.1:0-865 GCA_003506065.1 Actinomycetota bacterium | reverse complement strand
CCAGGTACCCCGACCCAATTGGCCCAGCGATTGGCGCTCACCTCGGCGGCTGTACGCAAATCACTGTCGGCTCTGGCTGCAGATGGCCTGGTCGCAGGTGCCGAGCGCGCTCCCTACGGTCCGGCCCCGATGCGCAGGCGCGGTCGACCCAGTCAGGTCTTCAGCCTGACAGCCACCGGGCACGCGGCACTGAGCCAGGAATACGACGGTCTTGCGATTGAGGCCCTGCGGTTCCTGGCGCAGGAGCACGGTCGCGCCGGTGTCGCTCGATTTGCGCGCGGACGCGCGGACAAGCTGATGGTGGACATCCAGCCGTGCGGACAGGCACCAGTGGCTGCCCTTGATCAACTGGCCCAGATGCTGACTGATGCGGGCTACGCAGCCTCCATCGAGCGCACCACCGATGGCGGGCAGTCGGTTCAGTTGTGTCAGCACCACTGCCCAGTCGTGGATGCGGCTGCTGAATTCCCCGAACTCTGTGAAGCAGAAACCCAGGCCCTGAGCGATGCACTTGGCCTCCATGTCACCCGCCTTGCCACCTTGGCCAAGGGCGATGGCGTATGCACAACCGTCATTCCACTCGTTCAGCGAAAGGCACTGGCATGAGTACAGAACAAGCAGCGACCATTGAAGACATTGGACGTTATGACTTTGGCTGGCACGACCCTGACTCGGCAGGCACGAACGCACGTCGCGGTTTGAGCGAGGAAGTCGTTCGCAACATCAGCGCCTTGAAGAACGAACCAGAGTGGATGCTGGAGATGCGTCTGAAGGGCCTGCGACTGTTCGATCGCAAGCCGATGCCCACCTGGGGTTCCAATCTCAGTGGCATCGATTTCGACAACATCAAGTACTTCGTGCGCTC
>DNXA01000201.1 GCA_003506065.1 Actinomycetota bacterium | reverse complement strand
GTGAACAAACGTGCGGAGGCATGGGACATCACCCTTGTCGTCCCGGCGCATGATCGTCTGCCGGCGCTCGACCGATGCCTCAAGAGTCTGTGTGGGCTTCACGTCCTTGTGGTCGACGATGCCTCCCAAGCGAAAGTTGCCGTGGCCAACACAGCTGGGTTCAATAGAGCCAAGCTTGTCAGAAGACCGGTGAATGGCGGACCTGCAGCAGCACGCAACGACGGCATCCGTTGTTCCAGTTCTGAATTCGTCGCCTTTGTCGATTCGGACTGCACCGTCCCTCAAGGCTGGCTCGATTCACTCCTTCCTCACTTCGACGATCCGCGTGTTGGTGCTGTTGCTCCACGCGTTCGTCCGCGACTGGATCGACCCACGGTGCTGGCCCGGTACGAATATGAGCGCAGTGCCCTTGACATGGGTGAGTCGGCGCAACTTGTGATGCCCGGCTCCTTCCTTGGCTACTTGCCTTCTGCAACGCTCGTCATTCGGCGCACCGCCCTTCCCGCGAGTGGGTTCAATGAGTCCATGAAGGTTGGAGAGGATGTCGACCTGATCTGGCGTATTGTCGATGCCGGTTGGCAGGTGCGCTACGAACCTCGCGTCCAAGTGGAACACCAGATGCGTGATCGGCTTCCTCAATGGGTGAAGCGCAGATACGAATACGGGACTTCAGCGGCCAAACTTGAGCAACTTCATCCAGGTCGACTCACTCCCGCGCGAGTGTCGTTTTTCAGCCTTGTAGCAGCGGGAGGGTTGATTACCAAAAGCCCCAGCACGAGCGCTTCTGCCCTTGCGTTTGCCGGTTGGGAACGCGGACGAAGTCTTCGGCATCAATCGGCACCTGTCGCGCTCGCACCAGCTCTCCTGGGCAGGAGCCTGCAGTCTGACTTCGCGGCCGTTGGCCACTTGCTGCGCAGAGAATGGTGGCCGATCGGGTGGATAACTCTGGCGGCCTGCGTGACAACTCGAGGCCCGGTCTCTCGGGCGGCTCGCGCCGCTAGTGTCGCGATGATCGCGCCGATTGCATCTGAGTGGTGGAGGACCAAGCCTGGCGTCAACCTTGTTCAATACACAGCGCTGCGTCTGTTGGAAGACGCCGCCTACGGAACAGGCGTGATCGCAGGATCGATGCGAAATCGGGTCATCTCGACATTGGTACCGCAGATTCACTTGCCCCAGGAATTAAGCAGGATCATGTCAATGCGCCGAATCAAGCGCATCGCAGACCGCAAGCGCTCGCTGAACTGACGACTTGAAGATCGCTTCTCCCTCTGCTGCCGAGGCGCCACGCGGGTCGCCCAAGATGCCGTTATGACTCACTGCGCGTACTCCACTTGAAGTGATCAAAGGCAGCAACTCAGTCAAGGACGCAGGATTGCCCACTTCGTACGATTCCTGCACGACGCGCTCGGGATCCAGGAACAGCATCAGCGAAGTCTCCGTGCGCCCGGCATGCGCATCGCCGTGATCAGCGAAGATACCCGTCACCGCGACTCGCCGGCCCTCACTTCTGGCAGTTGAGATGGCCGATTTCAGTGCACTGGCATTGCCTCCATGCCCGTTCACGAGCAGGACGGAATCCCAGTTCCGTTCAGCATCGCGCACAAGTTCGATGAGCATCAAGAACATTGCATCAGTCCCGATTGACAATGTTCCAGCGAAACCACTGTGCTCGCCACTTGCTGCTAGCGGGATCAGAGGTGTGAGGTCTGCCTGTGTGCGAGATTCGTGAATCTCGGTGGCCAGTGCCAAGGCGATCACCCCATCGGTATCGAGCGGCAAGTGCGGACCATGCTGCTCGATGGACCCTAACGGCACGATGAGCATCCTGCCTGTACCTGCTGGAACTGTCGGCCACGTGTGGTCCTTCACATGCGTCACCCCGTGAAACCGCCATCCACATTCATTGCGAGTCCGGTAGTCCCCGAGGCAGCTGCGGAACACAACCATGCCACGGCTGCGGCAATCTCCTCAGGTCGCAGCAACCGGCCAAGCCGCTGGTTCTGGGAGAAGTCCTGCGGTGAATCAAGGTCATACGCATGGGCTGTGCGGGCAAGCAGAGCCGTATCGGTGCTTCCTGGCAGCACCGCATTTGCCGTGATGCCAAATTGGCCAAGATCGCAGGCAAGGGCGCGAATAAACCCAAGCGCAGCATGCTTTGCGGCTACATAGGACGCCAAGCGCGGCAGCCCGCGTTCGGCGGCAGATGAGGCGACTGCGACGAAGCGACCGAGAGGCGGATTCTCAGACTTCAAGAGCACCGGCACAGCAGCGCGGGCCAGATTCACGATTCCATGCAAGTTGACATCAAGGTCGTTCGAGAAATCCTCGTGAGTCTGCTCCCAAGCCAAGCCGTGCGTCGCGATGACTCCTGCAACAGCGACAGCGGCACGCAGGTTTGGCCCGGCTAGCTCAACCAATCGGCACATCTGATCCTGGTTGCGCACATCGCAGCACATAGTGGTGACGTTGGCACCAACGCTGCGACAGGAATCTGCAACCTCAACGAGTTCCCGCTCGGAGGCAAGCGCATATCCGAGTTCAGGCATGAGATCAGGGTTACAGGAATCTCCAAGTACAAGGTCCCAGCCCTCACGTGCAAGCGTACCCGCCACCGCCGCTCCAATACCACGGGCTGCGCCGGTGATCACGGCGATCGGACGGTGAACTGTGTGCGTCATTCAGCCTCCTCGTAAGTTGGAGAGGCAGGAACACTCAAGTCCAGCCTGTCCAGGTCAAAGCCCACTGACAGAACGCGAAAGGCTTCGTCGAGTAACTGCTCAAGATCGGAATCGTCGTCACTCAACCATTGCTCATGAGCCGCCAGAGCAGCCCCAAGCGCGCATTGCCCCAGACAACGTGGGAAGAGATGCCCAACAGGCAGTTGATAACGATTCGCGGCAAACTCTTCGATCGCACCGCGCCACTGCGCATATCGCAATGTTGAGCGTGCGGTGAGCGCAGGCACACTGAGTATGAGTGCGATACGTTGGCGATGCGGCCCCACTTGATCTGGGGGGAGTCTGTTGAACTTGATCACAGCAGTCCGCAGAGCCTCCATGGTTGACTGGCTCGCCGGAACTGATGCCAGCCCTTCGCGAAGATATTCGATGGCAGCGTCGAAGTTCCCCCACGCCACATCGGCCTTTGAGTCGAAATATCGGAAGAAGGTGCGTCGTCCGATCCCGGCAGCGCTTGCGATGTCGTCGATGCTCGTCTGATCGAATCCCCGCTCGATGAACAACTGCAGGCCGACGACGCTGAGTTCATCACAAGAAGTGGAAGGAGGCCTGCCGGAGAAAAGCCTCGCGACCCTAGGAGCAGGTCCAACCTCGCTCATTTCTCGCCGCACCTCAACTTCCTAGTAGCCTAGAGGCCAACTTTTGCCTATCTGACCGGCATCATGGCCCCCAGGTGATATGACCCGCATCACATATCAGATTGACGGAATTCTTCAATTATTGCACCGAGTGCATCTAGTATCCGGAAGATTGAGCAGTTCCCACGATGGAGGAGGGTTCGGTGGCAAGCATGCTTCCTGGCCAAACAACTGACGAAGCCGACGCCACCGCGATCGATGTTGAGGATCTTCTTGAAGATGTTTCCATCGATGGCATGTGCGGCGTCTACTAGCCCACGGTGAGCACAACTTTGGGCATCACATCGCGGTTCGATGAGACCGCTGCGTGGGCACTTCACGCATCAGTGTCCGTACGCCCCGAACGCTTCGGGGCATTGCTCTATGACTTTCGCACGCGTCGGCTCACATTCGTGAAGGATCCGATGCTGACGCGAGTACTTACTTGCCTTGCCGAATACGGCACTCCTCAAGCGGCATTTGCCGCTGTGGGTGTGCCGGAAGAAGCCCAGGATCGATACCTGGTCGCACTCGCAAGGCTGGCCGAGACCGAGATGCTGACACGCACCTCCGGGCTGGTGAGTCCATGACCGCCGCACGAAGCACTGGTCGAAGCCTCCTGACGGAGTTTGAAGCTGGTCTTGATGCACCGATTTGCCTCACCTGGGAACTTACCTATGCATGCAACCTTGCGTGTGTGCACTGCCTCTCCAGTTCCGGACGCCGCGATCCACGTGAGCTCAGTACCGCTGAGGCGATGGCGATCATTGATGAACTTGAGCGGATGCAAGTGTTCTACGTCAACATTGGTGGCGGCGAGCCAACAGTGCGTGCCGATTTCTGGGATCTCATCGACTACGCAGTTGATCATCACGTTGGCGTGAAGTTCTCGACAAACGGTGTCCGACTTGATGCAGCTGCGGCAGCGCGGATTGCGCGCACTGATTATGTTGACGTACAGATCTCATTAGACGGCGCAACTGCGGAGATCAATGACGCAGTTCGAGGTGCAGGATCGTTCGACACGGCTTTGCGGGCGATGGACAACCTTGTCGAAGCAGGAGTCACCGGCTTCAAGGTCTCCGTTGTCATGACGAGGGAAAATGTCGACCAACTCGATGCCTTCAAGAGGATTGCAGATGTGCGAGGAGCCCAATTGCGCCTTACCCGCCTACGCCCTTCAGGCCGCGGTGCGGACGTGTGGGACGACCTGCATCTGCTACCCGGTCAGCAGCGACAGCTTTACGACTGGCTGGTTGATCATGCCGAAGAGGTGCTGACCGGGGACTCCTTCTTCCATCTCTCACCGTTCGGCCAAGCGCTGCCTGGACTCAATCTGTGCGGAGCAGGTCGGGTGGTGTGCCTTATTGATCCAATTGGCGATGTCTACGCCTGCCCGTTCGCGATCCACGACAGCTTCCGGGCGGGAAACATCCGCGACGCGGGCGGCTTCACCCCGATCTGGAAAGCGTCACCCCTGTTCGCTCAACTGCGGGAACCGCAAAGTGGTGGCCTGTGCTCATCCTGCAACTTCTATGACTCATGTCGCGGCGGGTGCATGGCAGCCAAGTTCTTCACCGGCCTTCCACTCGACGGGCCAGACCCAGAATGTGTTCAGGGCTACGGTGAGCAACTGCTGCTCGGACGACAGGATTCCGTTCGACCCAAGCCGGGGGCAGACCACAGTCGGCTCCTTCCCCTGACGGTCAAGCAGCGCGGTCACCTTCCTGTTCAAGCATGCGTCGAGGACCCACTTGCGGGCTTCGATCCCAATGCGCACGCCCCCTTGTCCGCCTAACATCGCGAAGGAAGAGACCCGCATGGCCAATCAGTGGTTTGAGACGGTGGAGATCGCACGGCAGCGAGCGCAGAAGCGTATTCCTGCCTCCGTGTACAAGGCTCTAGTTGCGGGGTCTGAGCGAGGCACGACACTCGACGACAACCTTGCGGCATATGCGGAATTGGGCTTCGCCCCGCATGTGGCAGGTCAGTATGCGTCGCGTGACCTCACTGCACACGTGATGGGCCAGAACATCTCCATGCCAGTGATCATCTCCCCGACCGGAGTGCAGGCCGTCCACCCTGATGGCGAGGTAGCGGTTGCACGTGCAGCCGCCGCCCGCGGAACAGCGATCGGACTGTCGTCGTTCGCCAGTAAACCAATGGAGGAAGTAGTGGCGGCCAACCCCGCTACCTTCTTCCAGATCTATTGGTCGGGATCACGCGAGATCATCCAGAAGCGATTGCAGAGGGCAAGAGAGGCCGGTGTCGTAGGGATCATCCTCACACTGGATTGGTCCTTCGCCCATGGCCGGGACTGGGGCAGCCCGCAGATTCCCGAGAGCATGAACCTGAAGACGATGATCAAGCACATTCCAGAAGCTCTGCCGCGGCCGCGATGGACACTGCGCTACGCCAAGACCCTGCGTCCACCAGCTCTCTCGGTTCCCAACATGGCGCTGCTAGGCGAACGCGCACCGACTTTCTTCGAAGCGTATGGCGAATGGATACAGACTCCCCCGCCCACTTGGGATGACGTCGCATGGCTGCGCGAGCAGTGGGACGGTCCGTTCATGCTCAAAGGGGTCATGCGCATCGACGACGCTCTACGCGCCGTTGATGCAGGCGTGAGTGCCATCTCGGTCTCGAATCACGGTGGCAATAACATTGACGGAACCCCTGCCAGTATCCGGTCATTGCCGGTCATCGCAGAGGCGGTTGGCGGTCAAATCGAGGTGCTCTTGGACGGCGGCATTCGCCGTGGCAGCGACGTGGTCAAAGCCGTAGCCCTGGGAGCCAATTCGGTGATGATCGGCCGTGCCTACCTCTGGGGACTCGCCGCCAATGGCCAAGCAGGCGTCGAGAACGTTCTCGATGTGCTCCGCGGAGGCATCGATTCTGCCGTCCTAGGTCTGGGCAAGCCTTCGGTCGCAACTCTCGACTCGACAGACGTACTTGTTCCAGATGGATTCATCCGTCACCTAGGGGTGCCCAAGGGACAGTAATCGACCCTTGAATAAGCGAAGCCCCAAAAGCAATCATTGCAATTGGGGCTTCGCTTATTCACGAGCATTCGTGTGCCTGAGCCTACTGATGCCATTTGAGTGTCAAGGAATTCAGCGCCATCATTCCGGCAGTCGCCTCCATTGGACGCTCGTCAACCCAGTAGTTCGGGATGCGCTTGTGCCATTCCTCGTACGCGATCGTGAGTTCTTCGCGGGCGAGGTGAGATCCCAGGCAGCGATGCGGCCCGACACCAAAGGTAAGGTGCGACGTCATCGGACGGTGGAAGTCCACCTCACCAGCGTTTTCGTACTGCGCCTCATCACGGCCCGCACTGGGCAGGCTCATGATGAGGAAATCACCTGGTTTAATGGGGCATCCGGCAATCTCCGTCGCTTGCGACGCCTGACGGGAAGGATTGACGATCGGGTAGAAGCGCAGGAGTTCCTCGGTAACGCTAGACGCAAGCGAAGGGTCATCGAGGAGTTGCTGGCGATGTTCGGGATGGCGGGCCAGATGGTACATGCCGTAGGCAAGTTCAGAAGTCACCGTGTCAAGTCCGGCCATGAACATGAGCAAGTAGAACTGTATGAGTTCGTCATCACTGACCGCGCGACCGTTGATCTGCCAATCGAGCGCATCAGTGGCAATACCCACCGGACGATCCTCGGGTGCCATTGCGCGAAGTTCGGCGATCATCTGGGTGAAGTAAACTGTCACGGCGGTCTGCGCCTCTATAGCCACCCGTCGATTTTCCACGGGATCCGGGCCCTCTGGGTGGAGGATGGCGGACTCCCATTTCAAGAAGTTGTCGAGTTGGTCCCCAGGGAGGCCGAAGACCTGTAGGAAGATCGCTGTTGGGTATCGAAGAGCGAAATCGGCGACGAAATCACACTCGCCACGATCAACCAGGGAATCGACCAAACTTGCGGCGAGTGCGCGAACCTTGGGTTCCCATCCCTCGACTTTGCCTGGGGAAAAGTAGGGAGCCA
>DNXA01000021.1:2487-3785 GCA_003506065.1 Actinomycetota bacterium | reverse complement strand
ACCGCGCCAACCGGCGCGACTTGTGCGGAGCCTCATGGCAGCGAGCACTCCTGGCACAGCAAGGAAGAACGCATCGGCACCTTGACCAAGGTCACTTGGCCCGGCAACGAAGTCTTCAGCTCGGCCAGGGATTCACCGGACACCGTCCGGAACCAGTAGATCGCAATGTGCATGCTCGGGTTCGCTGCCAGTGCGTCAAAGACATAGCTCTGTGCTGACTGCTCATACGGAAATGGCGGCAGGCTCAGGTAGAAGGTCTGCTGCTGCTTGCTCAGGACACCAGTCAGGCTGCCGAGCCACAGATTGGGCAGGGTCCCGGATCCGTCCCAGAGCAACGGGATGTCATTCGGGTACGGCTTCGCTGCGATGGCAGCGCTGACAATGGCTTCACCAACCAGCGAGTTGTCAACGCTTCCTGCTCGTTTCGCCCCCGCCGCAATGCCAGGAGCAGAGCTGAAGCCGCTGGTGAATTCCTTGGGTGTCACACCGACATATCCAAACCAGACCAGAGCGAGCAGACCGACAACGACCACCATGACCACGCTCTCCAAACGAGAGCGAGCCAGATACGACACCGCAAGAATCACAGTGATTGCGGCCATCGCGGCGAATGCTGGTGCCGCGAACAGCAGCACGGCGTTCAGTGTCTTGAGCACGTAATAGCTGTTGATCCACGGCACCTTCGCCGAGTGAGCACCAAGGGCGGCTACCGCGAGGAACGGCAGGATGCCAACCGCCGGACCCGCAATGGCCACACCCAGAGGGATCATCCGCCTGCGGAAGAGCAGCCAGGCCACCAGTGCCAACAGGATCGGGGATACGAGCGCCAAGCCAATATTGAAGGGCACCATCCCTGAGCCCACGGCGCCGAGATCCTGAGTGAAGGTGCCGACGTCAGATCCGGAGACATTGACAATCGCCTTGGTCTGAAAGTAGCTCGTTCNNCCAACGAGCAACACCGTGATGACAGCCCAGACAATTCCAAGCCAGCGCTTCTGCTTGGACAAGGCGATCAGCACGACAACGCCGGCCGGGGCAATGCCCAGCACCAATGGCGTCCATAGCCCAATGACCGCAAGGGATCCAAGCGGTACGAGCAGCCAGCCAATATGACGAGCACTGTTGAGGCTGCGAGTTGCAAAGTAGGCAGTGGCGGCGGTGATCGTCACGGCCATCACGAAGTTCGTGAACCCAGCGTTGAAAAGTGCAGTTGGACTTCCGAGCAGCGCAAAGGCAGCAAAGACACCGACCGCCACGGGTGCCGCCGATCTCTTGAGCCATGCGTGATCAGGGGCCAA
>DNXA01000021.1:1090-2465 GCA_003506065.1 Actinomycetota bacterium | reverse complement strand
CCACTTGAGGCCAAGGTCAACAGCGACCAGATGGTCGTGTGCAGAGACGGGTACCACTGGTTCCAGGCCAGTCCGCTATCCAGGGTCGGCCAGTGCGTGGCTCCGACCTCGTAAGTATTGGCGAATGGTACGAAGTGGCCTTGGTTATCCCAACCGGTGAAGAACAGTCCGCTGACAATCTGGTCCGGATTTGCGCCGACGTACGCGCTCATCAGCCACAGTCCGCTGACAATGACCAATCCAGCGACCCACCAGTCCGTCCAAGTAGGCCTGGGCACGGTGGCAAAAGACTTCAGTCGCGGAACGAATCGCAACGCAACGGCAAGCAGCACGAGCAGCGAGAGTCCAAGGCGAGCACTTGTCTGGGTGACCGGCACTTCGCTGCCGCGCGGAATCACCAGGGCAAGGAATCCAGCAGTGACGATGGCCGAGATGATCGCGCGCTCAGTGAGCGTGCGCCCCCAGGGCGGTGCTACTGCCAGCAGGATCACGCAGGCGATGAAGCCCACGACGGGCAGAATCCACAGCAGAGCAATCGCGACGACGGCAGCTGCCGAGAGAACCTGGTTGGTGCGATTCATCAACTGGCCTTCTGCATGTCGATGACAACCGTGACCGGAGCATTCTGAACTGCACTGACCTCAGCCGTGCGACCGCTGACAACCATGCCTTCAGTTTCAACCGGCGCCCATCCCGAGGGCGCCGTGACACGCACGGTGATCGTTGATGGCTTGAACAGTGATTGCGGATCTGCCTGCAGGGAGTAGGTCAGAGATCCATGCGCACTGAAGGTTCCTGCCGGCAGGTCATAGCTCTGGCTGACGGTCGATGATTGTCGCGGTCCAGTCCAGCCGACTACCCGTACAAGTCGCTGGTTGAAGCCATCGTCAGCGTAGCCACGGCCGTACTGCTGGTGGTTCTTGAAGGGTCGAACTGCAAAGCCGGCCGGATAGGTGACCTGCATGTTCTCGGCAGCATTCGGCACATACATGATGTAGGCGGCCTTCAACCAGCTCGTCTCATATCCGATGCGCTCCGGCGGTCCTTCTGGTCTATCGGCAGGAGTGGCGTTGGTGAGGATGACGTCCTGGGTCACACGAGCAGAGCCATCCGCATTGACCATCGCACTGACCACCACACTGCGCTCTTGGAAGACGTCAACCTTGCTCTGGTTGCCGTTCTGCGTGTACACCGCAGACCAGTCACCCTGTTCGGGGGCGACAACCGCTCCGCCCGCACCGCTCTTCACGACAATCGATTCAAAATCAGGGTTGAGCATCCAGACCTGGAAGTGACGACCGGGCGCGGTGCTTGCCATCGCCTTCGCCGCAGTCACCAGCTCATCACCGGACAGCAGCTTGGTCAGCAGCTGATC
>DNXA01000021.1:0-992 GCA_003506065.1 Actinomycetota bacterium | reverse complement strand
CCGTCCATCTCTCGCGCGCTGATCAGCAGCGAGGGATGGGTATTGGTCACCACCATCGGTGCATTGCGCGGATTGCGGTCAAAGAATGGGTTTGCCGAGGGTCCCCACCATCGCACCGGCGCATTGAGCGGGGGAAACAGCTCGGTACTTGTTTGGCCCTTGATCGGGATCGTGATGCGGCCCTGATCGAACTCCACCAGAATCAAGGTGAGTGGTGCGCCACCCGAGGCTCGCATTTCAGCCTGATTGCCGATAGCAATGAGATAGCGCTTGGGGCCGTTTGCACCCAGAGCATCCGGCAACTGCGGAGCCAGATCGACCAGCGCTTTCATCGCCTCTTGAATTGGCGCGATCTCCTTCAGGGCTTTGGTCTGGATCGATGCCAAGGGTCCAGACAACGGGCCATTGGCCTGCATCGATTGCAGGTTCCCATACGTGCTGGTGATGCCCTGGTCGATCGACTTCACTCGCGGCGGAAGCTTGCGCAGGGCATCGACGTCGATTGCTCCGTCGTTGAAGATCTTTTCTGCACCGGACTTGCCTGACAGGTCGCCGAACAGTGTGAGCATGTCGCCGGTGCTTGTCGTGATGTGCTCGCTGGCTGTGGCAAGTCGCTCCCAGTTCGCGACCGCCGAGTTCAGCCCAGGTATCCAGCTGAGCACCGTCATATTGCGTCCGTGTGCGGAGGAGCTCACGCGATCAGCGGCCGACTGGACTTGAGCAAAGTCTGCCTGGGCCGCCTCGTACTCGCCATCTGAGATCTGGCTCGCCGCTCCAGTCAGGCTGGTCTGAAAACTTCGAGCGCCAGTGACCAGTGAGATGAGTGAGGTGAATGTGGAGATCTGCAGCCAGCAGACAAAGGCGCCGAGCCCGATCCCGAGTGCAATGCCCACGGCAAGGCGTGGAGATACCCGAGACACTTGGTGAGTATAGATAAGGGGTGAGGAATTCCCTGTGTGAGAAGACCGACGTGATTGACCTGCTGTACTAGT
>DNXA01000173.1 GCA_003506065.1 Actinomycetota bacterium | reverse complement strand
GATTCATCTGCTGGCACCTCCAAGTACAAAGCCGGTCAGGTTGCAACAGCGCTGGTGATCGGCGGTCATCGCGATATCGGCTCCACGGCCTGTCCGGGCAAGTACCTCGAACCGCAGCTCCCTGCCATTCGCGCTGCCGCGACCGCGAAGCTCGGGGTCACGGCGATGAACCCGACCGTCAGTGCCCCCGTGCCATGGGGAGCAGGTCAGCAGTTGGTGGTCAGCGCGACAACGAATGCCCCACTGACGTGGACGATGAGTGTTGCTTCGCGCTGCGGAGCCGTCGTGCGCAATCTTTCGGGCACTCAAGGTGCCGCAGGCGCACTCTCGGTGGCCTGGGACGGACTGGACAATGCGGGTGCTCCAGTGCCACCAGGGGCATACACCTTTGTCCTGAACGGCACGAGTGGCGCAGATGCCATCTACCCCTGGAGCGGCATCGGCGTCATCAGCACCACCCCCACCTCGCCGATCGATCCCTGCGGCCCGCCGGACTCCTTCTCCTTGACGGGCAGTGGCTACGGGCATGGAGTCGGCCTGTCGCAGTGGGGCGCCTACGGCATGGCCAAGGAGGGCGTGGCCGCCAGTGCCATCGTGGCTCACTACTACCCGGGCACCACTGTCGCGCCCGTGCAAGATGACATGGACATCCGAGCGAACCTCTTCTACCGAGTCTCCTCGGCACGGATGCGCGCCGAAGCACTTGACGCAGGCGGCGGGCAGATTGAAGTCACCGTTGGGGCAACGGTGGTGACCGCTGGTCCCAATGACGTGTTCACCTTCAACATCGCCGGCAGCGCAGTGAGCGTGCAAAGAACGGTGAATGGGCAGACGAGCGAATTGGGCACGGCTCCAGCTGTCACGGTGAAGTGGGCGGGCAACAGGGATTCAGGTTCCGCCTCAGGCCCGGCAACTGCGGTAAACGTGATTGGCCCGAACGGCTCATTCACCACGCCGGGCCACCGCTATCGCTACGGGAAGATGGAGGTCATCGCGACCTCCTCGCCCAACGGCCCGCGTCTGAATGTTGTCAATCAACTGCGCGTTCATGATGAGTATCTGTACGGCATTTCCGAGGTATCCAGCTCCTGGCCTGATGCAGCCATGCAGGCGCAGGTGATCGCGGCTCGTTCCTACGCATTGGCCAAGATCGCTGCGGGCGAGCGCAAGGCCTGCAACTGCCACCTTGACGACGGCGACGGCCCCTACAGCGATCAGTTCTTCGTCGGTTGGGCAAAGGCCAGCAGCGCCAAGGGCGACCGCTGGGTGGCAGCGGTGAATGCCACATTCGGCTCTGAGACAACTGGCATTGCCGCGCTGTACAACGGCCAAGCCATCAGCGCCTTCTACAGCGCATCCACGGGCGGCGTCACCAACAGCTCCAAGGATGTGTGGGGCGGGGCGTTGCCGTACTCGACCAACGTCGATGATCACTGGTCCCTGAATCCGGACAATCCCAATGCGAGCTGGACGGTGAATGTTCCGCAGGCTGCAATGGCTGCGGCGTTCGGAGTGCCAGCCGTCTGGAATGTCGCGGTCGCAGAGCGTCTGCCATCAGGGGCGGTACGCACCCTTTCCGGAACCATGCAGGACGGATCACAGCGGACGATCTCAGGGGACACCATGAGATCCAAGCTCGGCTTGAAGTCCTCCTACATCAATGCCGTCAATGGCCAGGCTGTGCCCGGAGCGCCGACGGTCACACCGGGCACAACTCCAGTGCCGAATGCGACCGTTGCACCATCGGCCGCTGCAACGACGATCTCGATGGCCATCGGCCCCACATCCAAGCCACGAGCGGGAACGTCCTTGCAGTTCAAGGGACGGGTGCTTCCTGCTGTCGGCGGGCTTGTCGTGCAACGACAGATGAAGGTCGATGGGGCCTGGCAGCTCAAGGCGAGCACCACCACGAAGGCCAACGGTCGCTATCGCTTCAAGATCAAGAAGGCGGTGCCAGCGGGCGCGCAGTACGAGTATCGCGTCGTGGCGCTGCAGAACGGCGCCGAAATAGCAGCGAGCACTTCGGGGATCATCAAGATCCGCAAGTAGTCATCGCCAGATTCGTGTTGCACCCTCACGCTGTGCGGTCTGCTCGGGATCCTGTCCATCGCCCAAGATGATCGCGCCAGTTCCGATGAGCGGGTGCAGCGAGGGAAGCAACCAGGCAGCCTTTGAGCTCGCGGCGATGCGATCCAGCAGGATGCGCGCTTCTGTGCCGTCCTGATTCGTCGTCCATTCCAGAGCCTGCACCCTTGTCAATGCTGAGCCATCACTCAGCTCAAGGGCGGGACCATCGCCATTGGCCGGTTCAACGAGCAATGCATCGGGCTGCATGCGGCACACACTTGTGGCATCAACCACGGTGTTCGGCAGACCCTTCTCCACAAGTCCCAGTGGATGCAGGGAGACCACCCACGGCTCGCAGGCTTCGGTGAAGGGCAGAGCCGCGTTCATGTCAGCCACGAGCAACTCGCAGTTGGCTGGATCGCCGTGCTCGACGACGATTGCTCCCACAGTCCAGGCTGCAAGGCTCCAGACCACTCGTTGCCAATGCCAGGGCAGATGCATGGCGATGCGCGAGCCAGGCTCGAGCTCGGCTTCGGTCACCAATGCTCCAGCGGTCTTTGCGATCGCGTTCAGCATCGAAGTGCCTGACAGTTCGGTGCGCATTCCTGCATTGTCGATCGATGTCAGGTAGGGGAGGCTGGCTTGAGTCCGCGCTCGATGAACGACAAGTGGCCAGATCGAACCATCGATGTGGAGAGGCATGGGCCGAACCTAATGCTTGCGCGGATGCCCTCGGATGATGTGGCACAGTTGCCGAATGACTGAAGCAGTGCTCCTTGTCGGCGGGCAGGGCACTCGCCTCCGCCCACTCACGATCAATACGCCCAAACCGATGCTTCCGGTCGCAGGCGTGCCCTTCACTGTGCATCAGATTGCTCGAGCCCGCGATGCTGGCGTCACGCGCATCGTGCTTGGCACGAGTTACAAGGCCGAGGTCTTTCGCGAATTCATCGAGGAAAGCGATCTCGGAATCGAGATCGTCATCGCTACCGAGCCTGAGCCCCTCGGCACGGGCGGTGCGATTCGATTCGCTGCGGAGCATCTCACCAGCGGTCCTGAGGAATCAGTGCTCGTCTTCAACGGCGATGTGCTGTCCGGAGTGGATCTTCAAGCGCTCCTGGCACACCACGAGGAAAGCAAGAGTGATGTCACCTTGTACCTGACACCCGTTGAGGATCCGCGCGCCTATGGCCTGGTGCCCACTGATCGTCAGGGGAGAGTGACGGCATTCCTAGAGAAGCCGACCACCTTGGAGGGGATTGTCACCAACAACATCAATGCCGGTTGCTATGTCTTTCGTCGCAAGATCATCGACCGCATCCCCGCGGGGCGCGTGGTGTCCGTTGAGCGAGAGACCTTCCCCGAGTTGCTTGCATCGGGCGCAATGGTGTCCGCTGTCGTCGACGGCGGCTACTGGCTTGATCTTGGAACCCCGCTCTCCTTTGTCCAGGGCTCTCGCGATCTTGTGCTTGGCCTGGCGCCTTCGCCTGCAGTGGCCGTGCACGGTGATGTGCTCGCCATGGACGGCGCTGTGATCGCCGACTCGGCGAATGTGCATGGCGGATCTGTGATCGGTCGAAATGCCACCGTTGGCGAGCATGCAGTGGTGAATGGCTCTGCGATCTTCGACAACGCACGGATTCTGGCCAGCGCTCGCGTCACCAACAGCATTGTTGGTGAGGGTGCTGTTGTTGGTGAGCATTCACATCTGGACGGCGTAGTGGTCGGAGATGGTGCTGTGATCGGAGCCGGCAATGAGCTGCAACTCGGCGTGCGCATCTGGCCAGGTGCGGTTATTGGCGATATGGCGATCCGCTTTTCAAGCGATGGCTAGTTGCGTTCGAAATTGAGGATGTGGTCCATCGGATTGCGTGGCTCGCGACTGCTGGGTTCTCCTGCGGGATAGCCAACTGCAAGCGCACCGAGCGGTTGATAGGAAGCGGGCAGGCGCAACAGCTGCTGAACGACGTCGGCACAGAAGATGGTCGAGGAGATCCAGGCTGATCCGAGCCCATTGGCGGCCAGGGACACCATCAGGTTCTGCATCGCCGCTCCACCAGCGACCATGAACAGATCTCGTTCGGCCGCATTGCGCTTGGCATCGGGATACAGATGTGCCGCGCCAGCCAGATCAAGAAAGCCGAGCACCAGCACTGGCGCATTGCGCAGGATGTCTCCGCGTGCGACCCGTGCTGCAATTGCGGTGTCATCGATGCCCTCAGTCGCCCGAAGATCCTGAACCCATCGGTCAGTCATCGCCTGCAGGAGTTGAGTGCGAATCACTTCATCTCGCAGGATCAGGAACTGCCACGGGGTGGTGTGATGCGGCGCAGGTGCGGTGATAGCGCTTGCGACAGCGGCGAGCAGCGCAGAGTCGGGAACCAGCGCGTCGGTGAACGCTCGGATGGTCCGTCGGTTGGCGGCCGCACTGCGGTGTCCCTCAGTCGTGGCTTCGGCAGTGCCAAGGGTGAACATGTCTTCGTCGAGAGGACGAACCAAGTTGGCGGCCGATGCCGCCGACTGTGCCGACACATGGGCACCAAGTCCGCGAACCACAGCTACTGGGCAGTCAGCCAGTTTTCCCTTGACAAGGTC
>DNXA01000241.1:2467-3342 GCA_003506065.1 Actinomycetota bacterium | reverse complement strand
GCGTGGCCATCTGCGGTCGAGACCCCGAGCGCCTGGCGCAAGCGCGGTCTGAACTGAAGACCGACGAAGCCCGCCTCCTTGCCCTGACTGCCGATGTCACAGTGCCCTCAGACATGGAACGGCTCATCGGAGAAGTCACCGATCAATGGCATCGCATCGACGGCTTGGTCAACAATGCCGGCGCAGCATCAGGTGGCCGGGTCCTGGATCTGTCAGATCAGGAGTGGACACAGGACTTTGACCTCAAGGTGGTCGCCGCCGCCCGCTTGATCCGTCTGGCCTTGCCGCATATGCCCGAAGGGGGCTCGATCGTCAATGTCCTGGCCATCGCTGCACGAGCAGCATCGGCCAGCTCCCTGCCATCAAGTGCGTCACGCGCTGCTGGTCTGGCCTTGACCAAGGCTGCGTCAAAGGAACTGGCAGCAGACGGGGTCCGCGTCAACGCGATTCTCATTGGCATCGTGAAGTCCAACCAGTGGGTCACAAGGGCCAAGGATTCGGGGCGTCCGGTCGAGGAGGTGTATGCCGAGTTGGCCAAGGGATCGGGCATCCCACTTGGGCGCGTCGGTGAAGTGCAGGAGTTCGCCGACTTGGCCTGCTATTTGCTTTCCGATCGATCCTCGTACATCTCTGGATCCGCAATCAATCTCGACGGCGGCCTGAGTCCTGCGATCTAGCCCGGCCAGCGACTCCAGTCCTTCCATGGCTGCACGCCCATGAACGTGGGGCTACCCAAGATGCCTGGGCCGCCTCGGGGTGCCACTCAAGCCAGGCATCTGATCGGCCAATTCGCGATTCTGCAGGAGATACCAGCGCAGAATCAGTTCCTCGTCTCGCGCCCGGGCAATCACTGAATCCGAGCCCGGATCAAGTTG
>DNXA01000241.1:775-2424 GCA_003506065.1 Actinomycetota bacterium | reverse complement strand
AGTCGAACCGCGGCAAATATTGCAACTCCAACAAACAC
The DNA here is from genome assembly GCA_003506065.1 of Actinomycetota bacterium. Lineage (GTDB taxonomy): Bacteria > Actinomycetota > Actinomycetes > S36-B12 > S36-B12 > UBA11398. The sequence continues at coordinate 2,386 of DNXA01000241.1, read as the reverse complement.
GAAGGTCAGCGCAAGAGTCTCCAACGGCTCGAAATCGTCGGGCTCTGCACTGTCAACGCTGATGAACATCGCGGCCGCAAAGGGAAGGGAGAACGGCAACCACGCGTACACCTTGAGCGGCATCGCGAGCAGTGACACCACCAAGGCTGAAATTCCCGCGCTGATCATCCAGTCCATGGTGATGTAGTTGGCATCGCCATCAGGGACTGAAATCCCAACTCGCGGGACGAGGAAGGGCAGGAGAAGAAAGTTCGCGGCCAATATGACGAACGACAGGACAGCGAGGGGTCGTCGCAGCTGGGAGGCCCAGAGCAGGGCGCTGCCAAGAACACAAGCCGAGAAGAGGGCATACCCGCCCACCAGAACCCACCAATTCGCATATTGCGATGCGATGAACCCGAGAGTGATCAAGCCGTAGTAGATCGGGCTGATCGCTGAAAGACGAGCCACAACAGGGCCCACCAGCACTTCCAGTAGCGGTCGCAGATCATCTTGGTGCCGATCGATGTTCTCAAGGGGAAGACGGATTCTTACTTCCGTTCCGTCACCCGGATGCGAAATGACATCGACTGTGCCACCGAGCAGGGATATGGGCTCTCTCATCCCACGGTCCATGCCGAAGTGATCGCCATCGTTGCGAGCGAAGCCGACTCCATCGTCCTGAATTTCCACGCAGATGTGGTCAGCGGTCACCGACGAGGAGACCTTGGCGCGGTGTGATTGGGAATGCCGAATGACATTGCGCAGCGATTCCACGATTGCGTCCCTGAGTGCGTTGGCTGAAATTGCCGACAGCATCGGCTCCTCGGCGCCATGAATTGCACAGTCAAGTTCGTTATCGACAACTGCCGTGGCATCGGCCACAACGATTCCGACGCTGACGGGTATTCCATATCTACTGCCCGAATCCAGATGATCCAGATCTGCGCGACAGGTCTGCTCCACCTGAAGCCGATTGCGACGGCCTACCCCACTCCTCACAGCAAAGAGAGTGTTGAGCATTGTTTCGTGGATGCGTCGCTGACTTTGCTGGCGGGCAGCAAGGACCGCTTCATGCCGTTGACTGGATCGGTAGGCGACATGTGCTGCCACGACATCATCATCGGTCTCGATGGCCGAACGAGCCCACGCATCACGCAGGAGTGCCAATCCGCAGCCGACGATGACGAGATAGAGCGGACCAGCCCATAGACCGATGACCGGCACCCAGCTGTCTGATTCTGCAACCAAGGGGCGCGGGGCCAACACGCTCGCCGCATCGAGCGCAACCACGAGCGCAACAAGGCGCAGTGAGTGCAGGAGAGGCATTGCCATGACTGCTCCGAGGACAGCCGCGATCGCGATCCACCCGGTGTTGATCCATGGCGCTGTGCACGTGTCACCAACGGCATAAGGAACGAGCAGGAGCGCAGCGATGGAGTAGCTCTGGATTCCAGCACGTTCGGCCACCAGCCCCGGCAGAAAACCCGAGCACCAGGACATCAGGAACAGGCCAGCGAAGACAAAGGACCACGGACCTGCTTGCGATGCGTGTGGAAACAATGCAACGGCAATCACGCCAAAGGTGGTGATGCCAGCAAGAGTGAGGACGAGACCGCCGACTCGCGTCAA
>DNXA01000241.1:0-670 GCA_003506065.1 Actinomycetota bacterium | reverse complement strand
AACGAGCATCGTGATCCTTGACGACCATCCGCTCGTGCGCAGGGCACTCATCGACAACCTCACCGCCCATCTCTCAAGAATCCACATCGCGTATGAAGGCGCCTGCATGTCGGATGCCCTCGAGGTTGTGTCCAATTCCAGATGCGACTGCGCGATTTTGGATCTCGACCTCGGTGATGACCGCTCGCCTATAAACAACGTCGAAGATCTCTACGCAAGTGGGGTCAGAATCCTGGTGGTCAGCGCCCTTGGTGATCCGGCCATCGTTCGTTCTGCACTCGCGGCAGGTGCCCTCGGATACATCTCGAAGCAGGCCGAAGTTGACGAATTCATCCGCGCAGTGCAGGCCACGATCAACGGCCAGCAGTACATGTCTCGAGAGATCGCCTCTGCGCTGCTGGCAAGTGCCGACGTGGCAGTGGAGCTCTCCGAGCGAGAACGAACAGCGATGACGCTGTACGCCTCAGGCCTGAAGATGACCTCAGTCGCCCGTCAAATGGACGTTTCCGTCGGCACCGCTCAGGAGTACATCAAGCGTGTGAGAGCGAAGTACGCGAAGTCCGGCAATCCGCTCTCGACCAAGACCGAGCTCTACCAGCAAGCCCGGTCAGAAGGGATGCTCCCCTAAAGCCCTACTCCCAGGCCAGCGGAGAAGATCCAAGTGGCTGTG
>DNXA01000056.1 GCA_003506065.1 Actinomycetota bacterium | reverse complement strand
GGTCTGCTGCTGATTGCAGTGCTCGGATGGACCGCGAGTCCATGGTTCAAGAAGAAGGGTTCCGAATCATGATCTTCGTCGACGTCCTCAGCGGTGGGGTGAGCGGTGGCACGTCCATCATGTACGCGGCCCTTGGCGAGACGGTCAGTGAACGTGCTGGCGTCATCAACCTCGGCACCGAAGGCTGCATGCTCATGGGTGCCTTCGCAGGATTCGCCGTCACCTCCATGACTGGCAGTCCGTGGCTGGGCATGCTCGCTGCCGCGGCCGCCGGTGGTGCACTCGCACTGATCCACGCCATTCTCGTGGTCAGTCGCAAGGCGAACCAGTTCGCCAGTGGTCTTTCGCTTCTCTTCTTGGCCCTGGGTCTCACCGCGTTGTATGGCTCCGGATATGTCGGCCAGAAGATCAATGCCTTTGACCCGATCGCCATCCCTGGCCTCTCGAGCATCCCGATTGTCGGTCCCATCTTCTTCGAGCAGAACATCCTGACGTACATCTCGTATTTCGTTGCTCCGCTGATGTGGTTCGTCATCTTCCGCACGCGCATTGGCCTGATGCTGCGCACTGCAGGTGAGCGCTCCGAGGTGCTGACCGTCAATGGCTACAGCGTCGTGAAGGTTCGGTACATCGCTGTGGTCACTGGTGGCATCTTCGCTGGCATCGGCGGCGCCTACCTCTCAGTTGCCTACTCTCAATCCTGGTTTGAGAACATGATCATTGGGCGAGGCTTCATCGCAGTTGCCCTCGTGGTCTTCGCGGCCTGGGATCCACTGAAGGTCATCGGCGGTGCATACCTGTTTGGTTCAGCACTTGCCTTGAGTCCGGTGTTGCAGGCCAACGGCTACGAGATCAATCAGTTTGCGCTGGACATGCTGCCGTTCGTGCTGACTCTGCTGCTCCTGGTGTTCCTCGGCAAGCGCGCGGTGAACTCATCGCCCGCTGAATTGCGACGGGTATTCGACAATGCGCGTGCGTGAGGGCGATCTGGAATGAATGTGCGCATTGATGCTGCCTCGCCGTTGCTGTCCAGTTTCGACAGCGACTTCGAGGTGGCCCACTCTGGCAAGAGCACTGTTGTGCTTCGGCCCTATGAGACACAGGAGGACGACCTCATCGTCACCACAGGCGAGGTCGGGCTGATGCCTGGCGGCATTCACTATCCCCGTGAAGTATTCGAACTGTGGCGTTCGCGCATTCAGGGAACAAGGGTGACCTTTCGCTCTGACAATCGATCACTGGAGATGATCGAACTCGTCAATCTGCAATTGGGAATAGCGAGGATCGATCAGGATTCACTGCTCCTGGCTGTGCACGTGCTGAATGGATTGCGCTCCCGGGAGTTTGGCGTGACCTCGCTTGAAAGCGCCAGAGCCGTGGCCTTTCAAGCCTTCGATCGATTGACAGATGAGCTCGCAGTCTCCATCAGGCAGCTCGTGGGATGCGGGGAGGGCAGCACTCCTGCCGGCGATGACCTGCTGGTCGGGGTCTGCGCGGCCTTGCGCAGCCGTGGGCATCTGGCTGAAGCGATGCTGATCGCGTCCATGGCCTGCGATATCGCACATCGCACGACTCGGGCCTCCCGGCTCTACCTGCGCGCTGCGGAGGAAGGCCGATTCGCCGAGCGGGTGCACCTGCTTGCTGGATCCTTCGCTCACCAAGCCGACGCCGCAAAGATCATCAAGTCGATTCAGGGCTGGGGCGCGAGCTCAGGTGTGGACCTTGCCACCGGAATGCTCGGCGGGCTGCTGGCCGCAGTCGAGCGGACTGAGGCCTCGATGGCGAGATCCGCATGAGTGCTGTCGGTCAGTCCGTGCTCAAGAGTCTGGTCTTCCCAAGCCTCTACCGCGACTCGGTCACCTTGATGATGATCGCCTCGCAACTCCAGCGCGTCGCTGGAGTTGAACGTGCAGGGGTGGTGATGGCCACCCCGGCCAATCTTGAGATCCTGGCGACGGCCGGGATGCTGCCAGAGCAGCTTGTCGCCTCACCAGATGATCTGGTCATCGTGGTCCGGTGCGATGACGAGGCGGCTGCTGATGCCGCCATCGCCGCAGCCACCGAACAGGTCGCTGGCATTGGCCAGGCAGAGAGCTCATCGGCCGAACTCGTGCGACCAGGAACCCTGCTGGAAGGGGTGCATGCGCTAACGGGAGCCAATCTGCTGTCGATTTCCACGCCCGGTGCCTACGCGCCATTGCTGATCAAGCAAGGTCTGCAGGCAGGGCTGCATGTCTTCTGCTTCTCGGACAACATCGCGGTCGCCGACGAAGTTGCGCTCAAGGAACTGGCGGTCAGCAAGGGGCTGCTGCTGATGGGTCCTGATTGCGGCACTGCGCTCATCGACGGAACGCCGCTTGGTTTCGTCAATGCTGTCTCTGCCGGTCCGGTTGGCATCGTGTCTGCCTCGGGCACAGGCGCGCAGGAGGTGATGTGCCAACTTGATGCTCAGGGGGTTGGCGTCTCTCAGGTGATCGGCGTTGGAGGTCGCGATTTGAGTGCGGAGGTTGGCGCGAGCATGACCAATCTTGCTCTTGATCTGCTGAGTGCCGATGAACAGACCGAATGCATCATCCTGATTGGCAAGCCTCCCGCACCCGAGGTCGCGCAGGCTCTGTTGTCCCGGCTAGCGCAATCGGCAAAGCCAGTGGTCGTCTGCCTGATCGGCAATTCAAAGGTCGGCACGAATGGGCCAGTGACGACGACAGCAACCCTTGC
>DNXA01000039.1 GCA_003506065.1 Actinomycetota bacterium | reverse complement strand
GTTCGCTGACTGCGCTGATGGTTCTGGTGCTCGGATTGGCCGTGTGGGCCTTCTTCCCCGGTACCGACAGCACAGTCCGCTTGGGGCTTGACCTGCAGGGCGGAACTCAGGTCATCTTGATTCCCCATCCGGTCATCGAGGGCGCTGAGATCACTGATGAGCAGTTGCAGCAGACCGTCACGATCCTTCGCAATCGCGTTGATGGTCTCGGTGTCGCTGAGGCCGAAGTCACCACTCAAGGCAGCGGTTCGGGAGCGGCTATCATTGTGTCCGTCCCCGGCAGCAACCCCGGACGCCTCGTCGATCTGGTTCAGCGCACCGCCCTGCTGGATTTTCGGCCTGTGTACGCCGTGCTGCCGCCGACTGCAACTCTGGACAAGGGCGCGAAAGCCGGCACTGTTCCGGTCCAGTCAGTGAAGGCTGACGCTGCATTTGAGAAGGCCGTTCTGGCGCTGGACTGCACGAATCCACTGACGGTTGCGGGCGGCACTCCTGACGACCCGACCAAATGGCTGGGCACCTGCTCCAAGGACGGCACCGGCAAGTATGTGCTGCAACCCGCATTCATCAAGGGCACCAATGTCACCAGCGCCAGCGCACAGTTGCCGACCAATGGTGTGACCTTCGTCGTCTCTCTGGGCTTTGACTCTGAGGGTGCCAAGGCATTGGCAACCGCATCGACCACGCTCTCCGCACTTCCTGATTGCTCAGTCGGCGGTCAGTCTCCATGCAACGCCTTCGCGATCGTCCTTGACGGCGTCGTGACTTCAGCACCCAGGTTCAATGAGGCGATCCTCGGAGGCACTGCTCAGATCGAGGGCAATTTCAGCAATGAGCAAGCCACAGACCTCGCGAACATTCTGAAGTACGGCGCACTGCCCGTCACCTTGGAAACCGTTGACGTCACATCTGTTTCGCCAACCGTCGGAAGCGATCAACTGCAGGCTGGCATCCTCGCCGGCCTCCTGGGCCTGTTCCTTGTCATGCTCTATCTGCTCTTCTACTACCGCATCCTTGGCATCGTGGCCAGCGTCTCCTTGTTGCTCGCAGGTGTAGTGACCTATCTCGTCTTCATCGTGATGAGCAAGACCATTGGGCTCACTCTGACCTTGGCTGGTGTCGCCGGCGCCATTGTTGCCATCGGCATCACTGCTGACTCCTTCATCGTGTACTTCGAAAGAATTCGCGATGAGCTGCGCGATGGTCGCACTCTTCGGCAGGCCTGCGAGAACGGTTGGGTCCGCGCCCGTCGCACTCTGCTGGCGGCCGACTTCGTGTCACTGATGGCCGCAGTGGTGCTGTATCTCCTGTCAGTGGGTGGCGTGCGCGGATTCGCGTTCGTCCTCGGTCTGACGACCATCATCGATGTCGCCATTGCCTTCCTGTTCACGCATCCTGTAGTTGTGCTCATGGGTCGCAGTGCCTGGATGCAGCGCGCCAGCCGCTGGAGTGGGCTTGATGCAGCGCGCACTTCGCCGGTCGGTGTTGCAGAGACTCTGGCATCCCGAAGGCGAAAAGCCCGCCCAGCTACTGAGGAGGTGTCGTCATGAGTCGTTTTTCCGGATTCGGTCAACGGCTGTACAACGGCGAGAGCTCCATCGATTTCGTTGGTCGCCGCAAGACCTGGTACGTCATCTCGACCATCATCCTTCTTGTGGCCATCGGCGCAGTCGTGCTGCGCGGCGGGCTCAACCTCGGTATCGAGTTTCGCGGCGGCGGCGATTTCGGCATTCCCAATGCGACGTGCTCGGTGGAGCAGGCTCGGGTGGTTGCCGAAGCGCAGACCGGTTCACAAGCCATCGTCACGGTGGCTGGCAATGGCACAGTTCGGGTGCAGACGGAGTCGTTGACACCGGCGGAAAGCACCACTCTTGCCACCAGCCTGGCCAAGACCTGCGGTGTCGGTGTGGACACGATCAAGATTCAGGTGGTCGGACCCTCGTGGGGCAGTGAGATCAGCAAGAAAGCCCTCCAAGGACTCGTCGTGTTCCTGCTGCTCGTCGCCCTGTTCATGTCGATCTATTTCGAATGGCGCATGGCAGTCGCGGGTCTCCTGGCACTGGCGCATGACCTGGTCATCACCGTCGGCCTGTATGCACTGTTCGGGCTGGAAGTCACGCCTGCAACCGTCATCGGATTCCTGACGATTCTCGGCTTCTCCCTGTACGACACGATCGTGGTGTTCGACAAGGTCCGAGAGAACACGCGGAACATCACGGCGCAATCGGTCATGACTTTCGGCGAATCGGCGAACTTGGCAGTGAACCAGACCCTGGTGCGAAGCATCAACACCTCGATCGTCGCGCTGATGCCAGTCCTTGCCATCATTGTGGTAGGCGCAGGCATTCTGGGCGCCGGCACTCTGCTGGATCTGGCAGTTGCGCTGGCCATCGGCATGGCCGCTGGTTCATATTCGTCCATCTTCGTCGCAACGCCGTTCTTCGTGCAGTTGAAGGAGAAGGAACCGCAGATGATCGCGTTGGCCAATCGCGTCCATGCGCGTCGGGCTCAAAGCGCCAAGAGCGCCAAGGGAACTGATGCCGCATCAGTTGAGGAAGGCGAAGTCACAACGCTTGTCGATGCCGGACCTCGACAGCAACCGCGACGCGTAGCTCGCTCAAAGCGCACGAAGAAGTCCTGATGCATCCGGAGGTTGAACTCCTGCTTCGATCCACGATTCGACAGATCGATGATTGGCCGATTGCCGGAGTCGCGTTTCAAGATCTCACGGGCTTGATGGCGCACGGACGTGCCTTCTCCTGCACCATCGCTGAGTTCGATGCTGAGCTCGGGGAGATATCAGTCGACGAAGTGGTGGGCATCGAAGCCCGGGGGTTCCCGTACGGCGCAGCACTTGCGCAGGTGCGCGGGGCAGGGTTCGTCACAGTGCGCAAGCCGGGCAAGCTCCCGGGTGCAGTCCACGCTCAGGATTACGAGCTCGAATACGGCACCGCCACCCTCGAACTGCACCAGGACGCTCTCGGCCCTGGTCGACAGGTCGTCATCGTTGATGATGTGCTCGCCACCGGCGGCACTGCGGCGGCATGCATTGACCTGGTGCGGCTGACCGGCGCTGAGATCAAGGCAGTGCTGGTGGTCATGGAGATCGAGGCCCTCGGTGGTCGTGACCTCTGTTCTGCTCGTGGGGTACCTGTCGTTTCACTACTTTCGGCTTGAGCGTTCTAAACTGGACCACCCCAACACGCGAGGAGCACCGTGAGCACGGAAGCACCGCTTCCCACGGAGTTGTCACTGGCTCCGGCTGTTGTCGCGCCTGAGAATCCCTCGCGTCGCTCTCGACTGCCACTGTTCGGCGGACCTCGTCGCCTGCATCCCGAAATGGATCGCCTGCTGCGCACCCTGCGCAAGTACCACCCGAAGGCTGATGCCCGCTTGGTAGAGCGGGCCTATGAAACGGCCGCGTACCTGCACCGTGAGCAACGCCGTCGAAGCGGCGATGCCTACATCACCCACCCGGTCGCAGTCGCTGAGATCCTGGCCGATCTGGGCATGGGTGGCACGACTCTGGCGGCGGCTCTTCTGCACGACACAGTCGAGGACACCGGATACTCGCTGGACTCCCTCCGAGAGGATTTCGGCGATGAGGTCGCCGCTCTCGTTGATGGAGTGACCAAGCTCGACAAGGTGAAGTACGGCGA
>DNXA01000093.1 GCA_003506065.1 Actinomycetota bacterium | reverse complement strand
GGGAAGTTGATGCCGGTTGGCTCGCCAATACCAAAGGCCTTGATGTACTGATACAGCTTGCGGCCACCGATGCGCTCCGCGGCCATGATGGTGCCGATGTTGCTCGACTTGGCCAGGATTCCAGCCAGCGTGAGGTACCAGGTTCCATGCGCGACGCTATCGTGGAAGAGTTTGTCGCCTCGCTTCAACTGACCCGGGATCGTGAAGGCCGAACCAGCATTGGCGGCACCTTGATCCACGATCGCAGCCATCGTCATGACCTTGCTCGTGGAGCCGGGCTCGTAGATATCGGACAATGCGCGATTGCCGCGCAGGGCATCAGGGGCCGCAGCGGCTGAGTTCGCATCAAAGGTCGGCGCCGTCGCCATGGCCAGAATGTGCCCAGAGCGCGGATCCATCACAATCACCGTGCCACTGTCAGCACGAGAAGCCTTCACCTGCTTGGCGATCTGATTCTGGGCGATGAGTTGGATATCGCGATCAATGGTGAGTTGAACATCCGAACCATGGGTTGCATCACTGCCGGAAACGTCACTGGTCGTGATCACTCGCCCGCCCGCTCCACGCTCGTAGGTCATGGTTCCGGACTTGCCTGCGAGCACTTCCTGCATGCCGTATTCAAGTCCGCCCAGGCCCTTGCCATCGGCCCCTACGAAGCCAACGACATTCGCGGCCAGGCTGTCGCCGGGATAGATCCGCCGCGATGTCTGCTCGCTGAAGATGCCGGGCAGGCGTAGAGCCTCGATCTGCTTCCAGATCTTCGGCGACAGATCCTTGGCGATGTACATGTAGCGCCTAGTCCCCGTCAGCCGGGTAGCAAGCACACTTGGCTCCACTCCGAGGATTGGTCCAAGTGCTGCACCCACAGCGACCGGATCGGTCACCAGTGTCTGATCGGCAGTGACATTGCGGGCTTCAACTGTGACGGCCAGCGGTGCGCCGGTGGTATCAAGAATGCTGCCGCGCGTGGCCGGCAGTTCTGTTGTTCGCAACCGCTGATTCAAGGCTTCTGACGCCAACTCAGGTCCTTTGACAACCTGGATGTCGATGAGCCGAACCGCGAAGACTGAGAAAGCCATGCTCGCAATGATCACGAGCGCCATGCCGCGCTTGCCTGGGTGATGATTGCCGGTGCGCGCCTGGGGTGGTGGCGTAGAGCCGCGCGAGGGCCGCGGTGGCGCCATTTGTGTCATGTGGCTTACCGCACCGGTACTGCCACGAGATCGGCATCACTTGAGCCAAGGCTGCCGACCTGGACAGGTACCTCGCGCCAGAGCGAATCCTCCCCTGCCGTGCCAGCATTCGCCCTCGCCGCCGCTTCAGCGTCAGCCCGTGCCGGGTCGTAGTTCGGACCAGGAACGGGCGGCAGGCCAAGATCTGCACTGGTGATCGCTTCATCCGCGCCAGTGTTGGCTAGAACCTTCACCGGAGTTCCAGGGGCTGGCTGAGGCCTGCCCAGCACCTTGCCATCGGGGATGCTCAAGAAGACCGGCGTGCGGCTGGCCACCATCCCCAGCGCACGGGCCTTGCTCGCCAAGGCTTCAGGTGCCGCAGCTGCCGACACCTCCTCGTTAAGGACCGCAGCCTGCTCGGTCAACGTGCCCAACTCCTGCTTCAAGGAACTCACCGCGAAGGAGCCTTGGGCCAGTTGGGTGTTGATCACCAGCATGGCGCCAAGGCCACCAATGAGCATGGCACCAACGATCAATGCGAAAGTTCCGCGGCTGGCCTTGACCTGCCGCAGCGGCGATACCAGCTTCAGGTTGGGTCGTGTATGGCTCTCGATGCGAGCATGAGCGCCACGTGTGGCGTATTCCGTGGCCTCCGCGGCCAGCGCAGTCGCACCAGCCACGGCTCCGTGAATCATCTTTCCAGCAACCTCGCGAGGTGATCGGGCGCTCATGCCGCCACCCGCTCAGCTGCGCGCACCCGGGCGGAGGCGGACCGTGGGTTGCTCTCAAGTTCTTCAATCGATGCTGTTTGCGCACCACGGGTGATCAGTCGCAGCTTGGGCTGATGCTCCTTGGGAACCACAGGCAGACCATGCGGAACTTTGAGTTCAGTCTGATCAGCAAGGGTTCTCTTGACGAAGCGATCCTCCAGCGACTGGTATGACATCACGACGATTCGGCCACCGACAGCGAGGGCGTCGATGGCGGCCGGGATGGCCGCATGCAGAGCATCGAGCTCGCCATTGACCTCGATGCGCAGAGCCTGAAAGGTGCGCTTGGCCGGGTTGCCACCGGTGCGCCGGGTTGCCGCCGGGATCGCCTCGCGAACCAGGTCGACCAATCGCGCAGAGTTGTCAAAGGGCTGCGTTGCTCGCGCGGCGACGATGCGGTCAGCGATGCGCTTGGCAAATCGCTCTTCGCCGTACTGGCTGATGATGCGCGCGAGTTCTTTGCCGGAGTAGGTATTGACGACATCTGCCGCAGTCAGCCCGCTCGACTGGTCCATGCGCATGTCCAGCGGTGCATCCTGGGAGTACGAGAATCCGCGTTCGCGTTGGTCGAGCTGCATCGATGAAACCCCAAGATCGAACAGGACTCCCTGAATTTTGGACAGGCCTGCGTGCTGGAGAACTGTGGGGAGCTGGTCGTAGACAGCGTGGACGAAGCGCACCCGATCACCGAATGGAGACAGTCGCGCTCGGGAGGCATCGAGCGCATCCAGATCCCGATCCAGCCCGATGACCTGCAGGTCCGGGAATTGGGTGAGCGCGGACTCCGCATGTCCACCAAGCCCAAGAGTGGCGTCGACCAGGATCGCTCCAGGCTCAAGAATTGCTGGCGCCAGCAGCGCCAGGACGCGCTCGCGCATCACCGGGACGTGAACGCTCATGAGCTGAATCCCGAGACGATCGCCGAGATCGCGGTCAGGGTGGCAGCAGTCAGACTCCCCGCGATGATCAGCAGGCCAACAGCGCGAGCACCATGACGAACGGCTTGGTCGTTGACCGAGTCGCTGATGGTGTTCGTTGGCGTCGTCATGGCTTCCTTTCTCAGCTGGGCTGAGTTCGCGGGTGAAGGAGTGGTCACGAGATCAGGTCCCCGCCCGCTTCTGCTGTTGCCTGGCACCGGGGAAGTGCGCCAGGAGCGAGCAGAGCAGCGGGAGGAGGCCTCACCGCGTGCATTAGAGAATTCCCGGCACAACCTCCTCGCTGATGTCCGAGTAGGCGTCCTCTTGGTTGTTGAGGTAGTTCTGCCAGGCATGCGCGTCCCAGATCTCAACGGTGGTGCCATTGCCGACGACTACGACCTCACGATCAAGGCCCGCGTACTCGCGCAGAGCGGCAGGCACGGTGACTCGGCCCTGCTTGTCAGGCACGTCATCAAAGGCGCCGGAGAACAGCACCCGAAGGTAGGCGCGCACTTGCGCATCAGATCGGGAAGCCTCATTGAGTCGCTCGGCATGGGCGGCGAACTCCGCCGCTGGCCACACCACAATCGAGCGGTCCTGACCCTTGGCCATCACCAGACCGTCAGCAAGGCCCTCACGAAACTTGGCTGGCAGGACGAGGCGGCCTTTGTCGTCCAACCGGGGCGCGTGGGTACCGAGAAACATGCCCCACCTCCCCTCGTCTCATGAGTCACAACTGCCCCATGAGTCCCACTGGACTACCCAGCACCTCCAAGTGGCGCCACTGTACTCCACTTTCCTCCACCGTCAACCATCTGAGGCTGGCGTTTCGGGCATATCCCCCACCTGACTCCACCGCAGTGCTCAGGAGGGCATGCCAGCGTGACGCCAGGCCGAGATGGCCCAGCTGAGAGGGGATTGGGGCATGCGGATCAGGACAGCGAAATACGCCAGAAAGGAACGCGGTGGATAGACATGGCCGCCGTGGTCAGCGGGCCGCAGGCAAAGGAACTACTCGTCGCCCTGACGCTTGCGCCAGCGACCCTCGACTCGATCCATGAAGGAAGTCTTGGATTGGGCCGCTTTCGGGGGCTGCTGGAAGCCCTCGGCAGTCTCGGGTGTGTTGCGTGGACGAAGGAAGGCGGTGTACACGAGCACAGCCCCCACCAGCATCACGGCGAAGCCGAGGATGCCAAGGAGGGTTGCCTGCAGGGCCATGCTGGTCACAAGCAAGCCGATGCCGGCGAAAACAATGAGCACACCGAGGGCAGCACGGCCCCTGGATGCACGGGCCATCGAGCTTGACCGCAGGCTGGTAGCGAACTTGGGGTCTTCCGCATAGAGCGCTCGCTCCATTTGCTCGAGTAGTCGCTGCTCATGCTCCGATAGCGGCATTGCAGGACCCCCTTCCTTCGCTTGTCACCTAAGAATAGGTGCTACCCCCAGAAATCGAAACCCAGGCCGGTAGTTGCCTCGCGAGTCTGGCCCGACTCCCGCCATTGAGCAACTCCTACGAGCCTACGTGCGAGCCTGCTCAGTGACGGTGGACTTGCAAATATCGGTCATTCCGGCTCATTGGCCACGGGAGGGGTCACTGGGGTCGACTCCTCCATCGCCCATTCGCGATGCTCGCGAACAGCCCAGGTCAGCGGCACTGAACCGCTGCGCATGCCGGCACGCGCGGTGGCATCGTTGAAGGCCATGTAGATGTGCCCGAGGACCACGACGAAGACGGCAAGGGTCAACCAGTCGTGCACGAAGGTCGCCCCTGTCCGCAAGAGGTCGCTGAAATGACTGCTGAAGAACATCATGGATCCGGTGGCGAGCATGACGATGATCCAGCCAAGAGAGAAAGCAGCATTGAGTTTCTGTCCGGCGTTGAACTTGCCCACTGGGATTGCACCCAGCCTGCGAGACCGACTGCGCAGCCATTGCCAATCGGAAGGCTTGAATCGATTCAACCGCGAAGTATCGTCACGAAATGCGCGAGAGAACAGCGCCAGCAGAATCGGGATCGGCAATGCGAACCCGGCGACCTCGTGCACGACGCGCACGAGTTGTCGATTGCCGATCACCGCCGCGAAGTCGGGGATGTAGAGCAATGCAGCCGTGATCAGCAAGATGACCGTGAGGATGGCGATCCAGCGATGAGCCCACCGTTCCGCGGTGCTGAATCGCTTGATCAGCACTTCGCCTTCAGCCCGCTGTGCTCTAAACATTTGGATCTTCAGTGCCGCCATTGGATGCGCCGATGTAAGCGTCGATGTCGTAGCCGCGTCGCTCCCAATA
>DNXA01000113.1 GCA_003506065.1 Actinomycetota bacterium | reverse complement strand
AGGTGATTCACGGCGAATACCGGAATCTCCAGCGCAGTCGAGAGAGCCTTTGCTGTTGCTGTGCCGATGAGCAGAGCTCCGGAAAGACCGGGGCCTGCAGTGACGGCAATGGCATCGAAGTCTGCAAGGCTCACTCCGGCTTGCGTGCATGCGCGTCTGATTGTCGGAATCATCGCTTCCACATGCGCACGCGAGGCAACCTCGGGCACCACTCCCCCGAATCGCGCATGCTCCTCAACACTTGATGCCACAGCATCGGCCAGCAGGGTCGTGCCACGCACGATGCCAACGCCGGTTTCGTCGCAGCTGGATTCAATCCCAAGGATCAGCGGGTCGGTCATGCCACTGGCCTGCTCTCCAAGGGACGCAATCGCATCACCAATGCATCGACACCGGGCGCGTAGTAGTCACGACGAGTGTTGAGCTGCTCGAATCCTCGCTTGGTGTACATCGAGAGCGCAGCCTCGTTGTCTGAACGCACTTCAAGCACCAACTGCACGCAATGGCGCGCGAGTGCTTGATCGATCAGTTCCTCAAGCAGCAGTCGGCCGATGCCCTGGCCTTGCGCCAGCGGGCCCACGGCAATCGTCTGCACATCAGCATCAGGCGAGAGCGCAAACAAGCCGGCGTAGCCCAGTACCGACGTTTCCTTCACCGCAAGGAAGTAGTACCGAGTCGGCTGCGCGAGTTCGGCCCAGAACTGCTCGGTCGACCAGGCATCAACCGGAAAGAGCTGCTGCTCAAGCTCGGCCACTTGCTCGATATGCCACCACTTCATGGGGATGAGCTGCACCGACTTCGCACTCATCTGATGGGCTCGACTGCATCTGGGCGGCGCACGTACAAGGGCAGCGGCTGCAGCAGCGATCGGCCAGTGAGTGCTGCCGCTGTTGCTCCGAGGTCGTGGCCATGAACGGAGAGTTCAATCGCTGTTGAATTGACCTGCTGGCCAAGGGCCAGATGATGCAGGGCGAATCGCCCGACATCGCGGGCATCGGGAAAGGGCACTGTGTCTGCGCTGGTGCCATGCAACTGCTCGGCATAGGACATGGCAATGTCGCCGAACCAAGGCAGCTCTCGCACGGACGAGTCAATGGCACTGGGGGCCATGACAAAGGGGCCTTGAGTTCGTACTCCGCTTGCTTCGTACTGCGCCCAATAGATCTCCCGGCGCCTGGCGTCAATAGCGCAAGCGAAGGGGCCGGTCACAGCAGCTGAGGCCGCGAGTGCCATCGCATCAAGTGAGCAGACTCCGTACACCGGAACCTCCCAGCCCAGTCCATATGCCTGAGCGGAACTGACGCCGACTCGCAGGCCGGTGTATGCGCCGGGACCCACTCCGCACGCCACTGCTGTGATGCGCGGGCGCCCAGCTGTGCTCAGCGCGCGTTCCACCATGACGGCAAGCACCTCTGCGTGATTGCGAGCATCGACATGCACCTCGTGGGCGAGCAGATCATCACCGTCAAGCA
The DNA here is from genome assembly GCA_003506065.1 of Actinomycetota bacterium. GTDB lineage: Bacteria > Actinomycetota > Actinomycetes > S36-B12 > S36-B12 > UBA11398. The sequence continues at coordinate 2,180 of DNXA01000113.1, read as the reverse complement.
GCGCAACAGAGGTCGCAGCCGAAGCGGTGTCGACGGCGAGCATCACCATTGCGAGGTCAGTTCAGCAACTGCCTGTGGTGACCAGCGCGGGCCAACGCCGACGAATTCGACCCGACGAGTCTCGTCGTCGCTTTGACTGCGTTGAATGTGAATGAGAAGTCGATCCTCAGCAAGACTCTCGGTCTTGCCCTCGCCCCATTCGACCACCACAACACTGCCGGTCAGATCCAGGTCGAGATCATCAAGTTCCACGGCCGAGCCCAGGCGGTAGGCGTCCACGTGCACCAAGGGCAGCACAGCACCCTCATGTGCCCGAGCCACAACGAAGGTCGGGCTGGTGACCCGCTCCGTCACACCAAGGCCGCGACCAAGTCCCTGCACGAAGGTGGTCTTGCCTGCGCCAAGTTCACCAATCAAGACCAGGAGATCTCCTGCCTCCAGGTGGTGCGCGACGACTCGCCCCAGATCAAACATGCGCTCGCCGGTGCTGACTTCAATCATGAGGCCTGGATCCGTTCTGCTGCGAGATCTTCCTTGACGTGGTTGAGCAGATCGACGATCAACGCATCAACCTCTTCGTGAAATTCAATGCCGACCATGTGTCCGCCCCCCGGAATGATGGCCAGGGTGGAACCGTGGATGCTCGCTGCAATCCGCTCGCTGTGGATCACAGGCGTCATGCGATCCTGCTCACCCACAATCACCAGGGTTCGCACTTCGCTCAAACTCGGCAATACGGAAATACGGTTGTGCTCCTGCAAGGCCGGAAGGAATTCGGCGAGCACGTCGATCGGGGTGTTGTCGATCATCTCGGCGACAAACTCACTCGCTTGTCGCGAAGGTGCAGAGCCAAAGGAGTAGGCACGAAAGACCAGCTCCGAAACGTTGCTGGATGCCCTTCTGCCTGTCTCGACGATGCCTTTCCCGCGAGCAAGGACGGAGGCAACCACGGGAATCGCGCGATGCACGATCTGGCGCATCACCGGCGGCATGCCGAAGGCGACATCAGAGAGCCCGCCTGCGGTCGAGGCAATGAAGGCGATTCCGTGCACGCGTTCGGCAATGAGTTCAGGGCGTTGATCTGCCAGAGCCATGATGGTCATCCCGCCCATCGAATGCCCGACGAGCATGATCGGTCCGAGTGCGGCCACTTCATCGATGATGGTGCCAAGATCGCTGCCGAGCTGCTCGACCGTGTGCGTGGTGTGATGCGCGCGACCAGATCGACCGTGGCTGCGCTGGTCATAGGAGATGACGCGAGCCTTGCCTTGCAGAGCGGCACGCTGGAAGACCAAGGAATCTGCGCTCAATGCGTAGCCATGACACAGGATCACACTGATGACTGGTTGCTCTGCCTCGCACTCGTCGATTTCGACATGAAGTTCCGTGCCATCCGTCATGACCAGCCGCCGGATCTCAGGAGTGAAGGTCGGGATCAGCCAATCGGTGTCGGCCAGGATCGATCGCGAGACCAGCCTGCGTTGCACGGCGATGCCAATCGCCGTGCCCGCAGCGATTGTGCCCACAGCCAGCAGCCCGCCGCCAGCGATCTTCACTGCTCCAGGAATAGCAGGACTCATGCAGGACTCACGTACTCACGCGGAATGCGCACACCGATTCGCGTGACGATCTCGTAGCCGATGGAGTTGCTCTGCGCTGCCCAGTCATCTGCAGTTGGTGCACCAAGAGATGAATCTCCGAAGATGAGCACGTGCTCGCCTGCCTGAATCTCCCCGAGTTCGGCCGGCAAGGCAATCACAAACTGGTCCATTGCGATGCGACCAAGCACAGCACACCGAATGCCCTTCACCAGCACCCATGCGCCCTCGGCGGATCGCGGAATGCCATCGGCGTAGCCCACGGGCACAAGTCCCACGCGCGTTGACTCGGTGGCTGTCCACCTGCCGCCATAGGAAACAGACTCACCAGCAGCGATCGTCTTCACATGTGCAAGCTCGGCATGCAGGGACATCACTGCGCAGAGCCCGAACTGCTGAGCGCTGCCATGTTCCATCGGTGAGACCCCATACATTGCAATGCCGATTCGGACGATGTCGAACTGGGTGTCGGGGTAGGCGAAGGTGGCTGCGCTGTTGGCAAGGTGCAACAGCTGCGGTTCAAGGCCCGCCTGCCGAGCGACCCTGACCCCAGCGAAAAAGCGTTCTCGCTGTTGGGCAACG